>CAYQRR010000056.1:0-6915 GCA_964419635.1 uncultured Chitinophaga sp.
TGGAATTCAACCAGTTTTTTGTCGCTACGCTTGAGTAAGGAGTTCTCCTCGCGCACCTGACGAAGGCTTACAATTTGGCCGGCTTTCAGGTTTTCAGAATCGCCTGCATCGGTCACCACTTTTTTATCAAACAGTTGATCGTTTACTTCCAGCAGCTCAAACTTATCAACGCTTTCGCCTTCCAGGAATTTTGTATCGCCCGGATCTTCTACAATCATTTTGCTCATCATTTGACGAACAATTACCTCTACGTGCTTGTCGTTGATTTTGATACCCTGTAAACGATATACATCCTGAATTTCATTTACCAGATACTCTTGCACTGCGAATGGTCCTTTAATGCTAAGAATATCGCTTGGCGTAATTGCTCCGTCTGATAGCGGTGTACCGGCACGAACGAAATCCTGCTCCTGAACGAGGAAGTGTTTGGAAAGTGGAACAAGATACTTCATTACTTCTCCATCGCGGCTCTCCACAATGATTTCACGGTTACCTCTTTTTACGCCACCAAATTTCACCACTCCGTCAATTTCTGCAACGGTAGCCGGATTGGAAGGATTACGTGCTTCAAACAATTCAGTAACGCGTGGAAGACCTCCCGTGATATCCTTCACTTTGCCCATTACTCTCGGTATTTTGGCAATAATCTGTCCTTGTTTCACATCTTCACCGGCATCTACCACAATGTGGGCGCCCACCGGTAAACTGTATACTTTGCCTTCTTTGCCGTGTTCAACCAAAAGGGATGGAACTTTGGTTTTATCTTTAGACTCTATGATTACCTTCTCGCGGTGGCCGGTTTGTTCGTCCATTTCATCGCGGTAAGTAACGTTTTCTATCAAGTGTTCAAACTTGATTTTACCATTTACTTCCGAAATGATAACGTTGTTATACGGATCCCACTTGCAGATAAGGTCACCTTTCTTCACCGCTTTTCCGTCTTTCACGAATATTTGTGAACCATAAGGGATGTGGTGCGAAATCAAGACTTTATCGGGGTTGTCATCTTTTACAATTCTCAATTCACCGGTTCTGCCGATTACTACGTTTATTTTCTCCCCGTTTTCGTCTACTGTTGTGGTTGTTCTTACACCGTCAAACTGAACAATACCCTCAAACTTTACAGCAATCTGTGATTCGGAGGTTCCTACGCTCGCGATACCTCCCACGTGGAAAGTACGGAGTGTCAACTGTGTTCCCGGTTCACCGATACTTTGAGCTGCAATAATACCTACTGCATCGCCATTTTCGGCTAAGCGATTGGTGGCGAGATTTCTACCGTAGCATTTTACGCAACACCCTTTTCTGCTTTCGCAGGTAAGCACCGAGCGAATCTCCACTGCATCTATACCCGATTCGTTAATGCGCTTAGCGGTTACTTCATCAATGTGTTGTCCGGAAGAAGCCAGAAGCTCATCTGTTTCCGGATGGTATACATCGTTCAGAGAAGTTCTTCCAAGAATACGGTCGTACAGTGGTTCAAGAATATCCTCATTGTCTTTCAATGCAGAAACAGAAATACCTCTCAGCGTGCCGCAATCTTCTTCTGTGATTACTACATCCTGTGCTACGTCTACAAGTCTTCTGGTCAGGTAACCGGCATCGGCTGTTTTAAGAGCTGTATCCGACAGACCCTTACGGGCACCGTGTGTAGAGATGAAGTATTCTAAAACCGACAGACCTTCTTTAAAGTTCGCCAATACAGGGTTTTCAATTACCTCGCTGCCGGTAGAACCGGATTTACGTGGCTTAGCCATTATACCTCTCATACCGGAGAGCTGCTTAATCTGCTGCTTGCTACCACGCGCTCCTGAATCCAACATCATAAAGATAGAGTTGAAGCCCTGGCGATCCTCAGAAATCTGCTTCATCAAGGTATTGGTCAAACGGTTGTCGGTAGCAGTCCAGATATCTACGACCTGATTGAAACGCTCTTTGTCGGTGATAAAACCGTTCTGGTAGCTTTCAAAAATTTCGTCTACTCTTTCTTGTGCTTGTGCCACCAACCGCTCTTTGTTCTCAGGAACTACCACATCTTTCAAGTTGAAACTCAATCCACCTTTGAAAGAGTAGAAGAAGCCTAACTTCTTGATGTCATCCAGGAATTTAGCAGTGGTTGGAATGTCTGTTTCAGCCAAAATCTGACCGATTACATCTTTCAATTGTTTTTTACCCAACAAGCGGTTTACGTATCCTACTTTTTCAGGAACGGCCTGGTTGAAAATGATTCTACCTAGGGTGGTTTCAATCAACTTATTAACCAAATTACCTTTATCATCTTTTACGTTCAGCTTGCATTTTACTACAGCATGTAATTCTACTTTGCCTTCGTTGTATGCAATCATCGCTTCTTCTACACCGTAAAACGCCAAACCTTCACCTTTCACCTTTTCTTCTTTGGTGCTGCGTTTTTCTTTGGTCATGTAATACAAACCAAGCACCATGTCCTGCGATGGAAGCGTGATAGGTGTTCCGTTTTGCGGGTTTAGAATGTTGTGGGCAGACAGCATGAGCATCTGCGCTTCCAAAATAGCGGCATTGCTCAATGGAACGTGCACGGCCATTTGGTCACCGTCAAAGTCAGCGTTGAACGCTGTACAAACCAACGGGTGAAGTTGTATCGCTTTGCCTTCAATCAATTTTGGAACAAACGACTGGATAGATAAACGGTGAAGGGTAGGGGCACGGTTCAAAAGCACCGGGTGTCCTTTCAATACATTTTCGAGGATATCCCAAATAACCGGTTCCTTTTTGTCTACCAGTTTCTTGGCGCTCTTTACCGTTTTTACAATGCCTCTTTCAATCAGCTTGCGTATAATAAACGGTTTGAATAACTCTGCCGCCATATCTTTTGGAAGACCGCACTCGTGCAGTTTCAATTCAGGCCCTACCACAATTACCGAACGGCCGGAGTAGTCTACGCGCTTACCCAACAGGTTTTGACGGAAACGACCTTGCTTTCCTTTCAATACATCTGAGAGCGACTTTAACTGACGGCCTCCTTCTGCTTTTACGGCATTGGATTTGCGAGAGTTGTCGAACAAAGAGTCAACCGCTTCCTGCAACATCCTTTTTTCGTTGCGCAAAATCACCTCCGGTGCTTTGATGTCTACCAGTCTTTTCAAACGGTTGTTACGGATAATCACTCTGCGGTAAAGGTCATTTAAATCGGATGAAGCAAAACGACCGCCATCCAATGGCACCAAAGGACGTAATTCAGGCGGGATAACCGGTAAGTGCTGAACCACCATCCATTCGGGTTTGTTCTCGGTGTGCTCGTTGGCTTCGCGGAAAAGTTCCACTACGCTCAAGCGCTTCAGCGCTTCTGATTTGCGCTGGCGCGAAGTTTCGCTAGCAGCAGCGTGACGCAACTGGTAGGAAAGTTCATCCAGATTAATGCGCGAAAGCAAATCTTTGATAGCTTCGGCACCCATCTTGGCTATAAATTTATTAGGGTCTGTATCTTCCAGCAGGTGGTTGTTTTTTAACTCCTCATTTTCGAATACAGAGCTGAATTCTTCTTCAGAGAGCAGGTCTAAGTAGGCCAATTTCTTACGCTCTTCTCCTTTCTCTGTCATTACGGTAATCTCATTGGCAGCAGCACCGGGCTGAATAACCACATAGCGCTCGTAGTATACCACGCTTTCCATTTTCTTGGAGCTGATTCCCAGCAGGTAGCCAATTTTATTTGGCAGCGATTTAAAATACCAAATATGCACGATGGGCACTGTCAATTTAATGTGTCCGGTACGATCTCTGCGCACTTTCTTTTCGGTTACTTCTACACCGCAACGGTCGCACACGATGCCTTTGTAGCGAATACGCTTGTATTTGCCGCAGTAGCATTCATAGTCTTTGGTAGGTCCAAAAACACGCTCACAAAACAAACCTTCCATTTCGGGCTTGTAAGTGCGGTAGTTGATGGTTTCCGGTTTTTTGATTTCACCATTGGAACGACCGAGGATAGCATCGGGCGAGGCGAGCATGATGGTGATTTTTGAAAAATCAGCTCTTTTAGTGTTGTCTTTTTTAAATGCCATTGTTTAAAAACTTAAAGTGATAAATAGAATAGCTAAACGACCGAAATGCCCCTTTTTCAGAGGAAAATTTTTATAAAACGAAACGCTGAGTAATCAATTTCGCGCCTACCGGCTTGCATACTTTTGATTGAAGAGAACAGCTGCTCTATAAAAACGGGAGCGCAAATATAGTATTCGGCCCGATTCGGGCAAGGGTAAAGGTAAATTTAGCGGGAAGCGATTTTGAGTAATAGGGAAACTATTTGAGCGATACCATTACCACACCAGCCGTAATAACAAATACACCCGCTACGCGGAGCGGTGTCACCTGCTCCCCAAATCCGAAGTGTGCTATCAGGAAAAGCCCCACGATTGTAAGTGAAAAGAAAATAGCGCTGGCTACCTGCAAGGGGATTTCCTTCAAACATTCTGTAAAGAGCACCGAATTGATGAGCCCAAAAACGAGGCCCAAAGACAGATAACCCCATTTCTTGAATGGCACCCCATCGTTTATGGCCGATAGGTTGAATCCAACATTGGTTAGAATATTGAAAAGGATGGAGGAGTAGAGAAATATGTATTTCATGGCGAGGTTTATCCGGCAATGAGCACTGTTTTTCCTGCGAACTGAACTTTGTCGCCCGGGCGCAGTTTTTTCCGCTTTTGTATCTCAATCACACCGTTCACTTTTACTCGTGCCCTCACAATGGCTTCGTTGGCCTCTCCACCGCTTTCGGTCAACTGGAGTAACTTGAGTAGTTTGTTCAACTCAATGTATTCCTGATTTTCGAGGGTAAAAGTTTGCATCGTTTGTTCATTTAATGTCTGAAGTGGCGCACTCCTGTGGTTACCATCGCCAGTTTAAATTGGTTGGCGGCATCTATAGAGTCTTGGTCCTTAATGCTGCCTCCCGGCTGTGCTATAGCAGTAATGCCGGCTTCGGCAGCGATGGTTACGCAGTCGGGGAAAGGAAAGAATGCATCGCTGGCCATTACTGCTCCCGACAGACCAAACCCAAACTCCTTTGCTTTTTTGATTGCATTATTGAGCGCATCCACGCGTGAAGTTTGGCCGCAGTTGCTTCCAATCAGTTGCTTGTTTTTAACCAGGGCAATACCGTTGCTTTTTAGGTGCTTAACTGCTATGATGGCGAATTCCAGGTCCGATACTTCCTCTTTCGAGGGAGATTTAGTGGTAACATGTTTAAATGCATCTTGTTTTTCGGCCCTCAAATCATTTTCCTGTTCCAGCACACCGTTTAAGAGGCTCTTGAAAATTTTTGTAGTGGGGGCATGTTGCTTTGTCTTCAGCAGGATTCTATTCTTCTTACTTTTCAGAACTGCCAATGCATCTTCATCGTAGCCAGGAGCCGATAATACCTCAAAAAATAGAGTGTTTAACTCGTTGGCTGTAGCCAGATCAATAACTCGATTCGCTGCAATTACACCGCCAAATGCAGAGGTGGTATCGCAGGCAAATGCCGCTTTATATGCCTCGCAAATAGAATCACGCGAGGCCAGCCCGCAACTGTTCGTATGTTTGATAATAGCTACCGTAGGCTCCGAAAATTCCGCTACAAGATTCAAGGATGCTTCCACATCCACCAGATTGTTGTAGGAAAGTTCCTTACCGTTTAAAGTTTCAAAAACCTCGGTCAAATTGCCGTAGAAAACTCCACGCTGATGGGGATTTTCTCCATAGCGAAGCACGTATCCGTTAAGCTCACTCTTTTTAAACACTTCAAAATTAAATTCGCGGTTGAAGTAGTTGAATATATGAGTGTCGTAATGAGAAGAAGTCATAAATGCTCTTGCAGCAAATTCTTTTCTATCGGCCAAATCTGTTTCTCCGGATTTAGCTTGCAGTAGCTCCAGCAGTTTGCCGTAATCGTTTCTGGAGGCAACAATCAGGGTGTCGTTGAAGTTTTTTGCAGCTGCACGGATAAGCGAAATTCCACCAATGTCTATTTTCTCAATGATATCTTCTTCGCTGCCCCCGGATTTCACGGTTTCTTCAAATGGGTATAAATCCACAATAACCAAATCAATTTCCGGTATCTCATATTGAGCCATTTCCTTTTGATCGTGCGGGTTATTTCTTCTACCCAAAATACCGCCAAATACTTTTGGGTGCAGCGTTTTTACTCGCCCTCCCAAAATAGATGGATAGGAGGTAAGATCTTCTACGGCAGTGACCGAAATTCCCAAACCCTCAATAAAACTTTGTGTGCCTCCGGTACTGTAAATTTTTACCCCTAATTTGTTCAGCTCCTGCACAATTGAGTCGAGGTGATCTTTGTAATAAACGGAGATGAGTGCCGATGCAATTTTTTTGCCCATAGTAGTATTCAGTGTTGAGGATTTAGCCGAATGGAAGATAGCCGCGAATGTATTTGGCTGATTGGGATTTCTAATTGCAGACCGCCAATATTTAGTAACAGTTTTTCAACGATAAGAGGAGATCGTTGCTTAGAGGATGAGCCGTTCAATTGTTTTCGGCAACCATTCATGCTCCAGCGATTGGATTTTTTTAGCAAGTGACTCTGCTGTTTCGTTGGTGGCTAGAGCCAATTTCTTTTGAAGTATAATTTCTCCTTCATCATATTTCTCATTCACGTAATGAATGGTAATGCCCGATTCTGTTTTACCTGCTGCTATCACCGCTTCATGCACTCGGGCACCATACATGCCTTTACCGCCAAACTCGGGGAGTAGTGCCGGGTGTATATTCACAATGCGGTTGGGGAAATGCCGGAGAAGAAAAGGAGGGATTAATTGGAGAAAACCCGCCAGCACGATCCAGTCTGCTTGAACCGCTTGTAAAAGCTGCATCATTTTTTCGCTGTTGCCAAAAAAATCTTTATTGACAATAGCCGACATAATTTTGTTGCTGTGTG
>CAYQRR010000056.1:6925-11367 GCA_964419635.1 uncultured Chitinophaga sp.
TGTGTGCCACTTGCACCACAGCGGCTGATGGGTTATTGGTGACTACCAGACAAACTTTAGCTGCCGGATGGTTGCTAAAATGTTTTATCAGGATAGCAGCGTTGCTTCCTTTTCCACTGGCAAAGATGACGATGTTTTTCACGGATGCGAATTAAACAAAGAACGCTCAGATGGTATCATCGGAGCGTTCTGAAAATGAGTTTTCAAACTATTTTACTATAAACTTTCTGACGATGCGCTCATCGTTGTAGTAAACACGAATGACATACTCTCCGGTGGCAAACTGCTGGCGTTGCAGTTCATAATCTGTACGCCCTGCCGACATTTCCTGCGAATATCCCCTTACTATGTACCTGCCATACACATCTGCTATGTCGATAGTCACTGTTCCCGGTTTTGGCAAAATAATGCCTAATACAGATTTGTTCATTACAGGGTTGGGAGATGGTCCGGCTAATTGAATTCCCCCGGTGAGTGTGGCGCATTCCTGATTGTTAGCGACCGATACCTCTTGTTCGCCTTGGTTAACTTCTCTGGCGCGAACACACACATAAGTATTGGCATTCGGCTCATATAAAACAAATTCGGCTGAAAAACTGTAAGGCAGTGTTTGTCCGCTTTCGAGTAATCCGTTCCAGTCTTCGCTGATGACACCACCGCTTCCTACGGTGGCATACAACTGTATGTCTGTGATAACTCTTGTTCCTACGTTGCTCAATCTTGCATCTACTTTTACCAACACAGAGCCATCCGCCTGCACTGTTTTAATCACCTCCACATCACTCACTGCAATATCAAGTGTAGTCGGAGCCACGATAAAAAATCTGGAAGCAGTATCATTACAACCTGCTTGATTGGTGGCTTGCAGCAAAATTTGAAAAGTATCGTTGGCAACAAACGTATGCATTGGATTTTCGTCTGTTGATGTTCCGCCATCTCCAAAATTCCAGTCAAAGCCTGTGGCATCAGATGTCAGGTTAGAAAACTGTATATCAGCAGGTGCTTCGCCATATAAGGGAGTTATAGCAAAATTTGCCTTTGGTGCAGCGCGAACTGTTAGCTGACCTTGCACAGAATCCACACAACCTTTGAAAGTTGTAATCTTCAAAGTAATCGGGTAAAAACCTGTGTCACTGAAAACGAGTTGTGGCGATGCTGTATTGTAAATTACGCCACCTACATTCCACTGCCAGTTTACTACTGGGTCACTGAAGGTGACAGAACTATCCGAAAATAAAAATGGGATATCCTCACAACCAATCACACTACCAATATTGGCCACCGGAGGGTCAACTACAGTAATCAGCTGCACTGAAGTATCCACGCAACCAATTGCGTTTTCTACTTTCAGAGTTACAAAATAATTTCCCGAAGAAGCGTATTGGTGCTTGGGGCGGCTGTTTAAGGAAAACGGTGTGCCATCGCCAAAGTTCCAAAGCCAGCTAACGATAGAGAATGAAGCGGTGGAATCGGTGAAAATAGTGGAATCACCTGCACATACTTTATCAAATGCAAAGGCAGCCACAAATGGTGCAAATACTTCCACCGTTTTAACTACTGTATCCGCACAACCTACATCGGTGGCCACTATTAGTTGTATACTCACTGTTCCTGGTTGATTGAATTCGTAAGTGGGTATCTGAAGAGCTGACGTATCCGTATTCCCAAATGTCCATTTCCAGTATGTTACGGAGTCGTTGAATAATACCACACTGTTATCATAAAATATGGTGGTGCTTCCGGCACACACTACATTCGGATAAGAAAAGTTGCCCGTGGGTGGTGCGGATACTTTGATGGGCTGAATCAAAGTACCACTACAACCTGAATCTGTAACGAGTGTTAACGCTACCGGATAGCTGCCCGGGAAATTATAAAGGTGTGTGGGGCTAAAATCGTTGCTGGTATTGCCATCTCCAAAATTCCATTCGTATAAATTGATTACATCGTTGCCTACTTGTGCAGTTTGGTTCACAAAAACAGCTGAATCACCAAAACAAAGATTGGCGGTAATGAAGGCTGCTTGCGGTGCAGTTTGGTTGGCATGCACAATAGCAGTATCTCTTGAAATACAATTGTTGACATCCGTTACAGTTATCTGGTAAATATATGTTCCCAGATTGCTGATAGTAACAGACGGTCCTAAGTCATTATTGCTCCAGATATAATAAACAGGGTTATAAGAGCCTGTATCTGCGGCTAATGTGTTGCCTACACAGATGTTGGTGTCGGCCGGAAGCAGAGAGCGTAGCGCAAAGCTATCTACTACCACCGAAATGGTATCGGTTCTGAAAATGCAATTGTTGGTGTCAGTGATCAAACAAAAATAGTTTCCGGAAGAGGTAATAGGTATGCTTGGTGTATTCGCACCAGTATTCCAGTTAAATTGATAAGGGCTGCCGGCTAAAAGCGGAAACAGCAAAATGTTGTCGTAATTGCAAATAGCAGTATCATCAAAACTAGTGCCCGACACGGGAATGTCTACCACTATTGTGTCGGAACTGGTACGACCGAATACATCCGTTACATTTACCCAATAAGTGCCACTTTTCTTAATACTAAGCTGGCTGGTGGCTGTATCTCCGGTACTCCACGTGTAATTTATAAATCTATTTCCGGCATTTAACGTCACCGGACACACACTATAAGAGTTATTGATATCAGGTCCAAGGCTAACCGGTGGCGCATACTTTGTATAGAGATAATTTTCAACCTGTGTCCGTTCTGCTCCGCTTAATGCTTTTTTGTAAACAATAATCTCAGCAATTTCCCCATTGTAATAGCCATAGCCCTGCCCAAAGCCCAATATGTAATTGCCATTTGTAAAGGTGCCAGAAAGTGCTGCGCTGGAAGAGTATGCGCTCTCGGCACTGTTGATATACAAACGAGATTCGCTGCCAAAATTTTTGACCATGCCGAATAATCCGTATCTAAAACCGGCATTGGGCATGCTGTTCGGTACATCTAAAACCTGTGTATTATTCGCATAGTCATTAATGAGTGTAATCCTCCCGGTAGACATCCTTCGATAGAACCACATCCCGTTGTTTAAAGTTCCGATATTAAAAATCCCTGCGAGCACGCCAGTTTGAGCGTTTCCCTTCGTCACCACAAATACGGACGAGGAGGTTGCATCTATTCCGGGAATGGTCAAGCCATTCAGCACATCATTGCTGCCATCAAATGAAAGTGCCGGCTTATTGTTTAACAAGGTCACATTAGAAACTACTGATGGTGCATTGGCCGGGGTGCCTTGGCTGGCATGCAGGTTATTGCCACTAGCATCACTCCATTGCGAAACTGTACCTCCACTTAGTACCACACCGCTATCCGCTCTCAACCACACCGCAAGATTAGATACATTGCCCGGAGAAAAGATTTCTATTATATGAGCATTAGAGGCAGTAGTAGTACCACAGAAGTTGGCTGCCAACACTCTCCAGTAATACAGACCGGCAGTTGTAAATGAAGTCGAATAAGAATGGCTTTGAAGTGGTGCACTTTGCAAAGCAATGCTTGTAAAAGACTGATCTGAAGCGACCTGCACTATGTAGTTACTTGCATTTACACTGCTATTCCAGCTAAACGTGATGTTTGAACCCGGAGTAGTAAATCCACTAGCCGGTGAGTTGAGGGTAAAACTGCCGGCCGTGAGGGCTGAGGAGGCAATACTGATTGTTTCGGTATCGGATGCGCTGCAACCTTCTAAACTGCCTACGGTTAATATAACGGGTAGCGTTCCGGTAGCAAGATAGGTGTGTGTTGGGTTTGCATTTGTAGAAGTATTACCATCTCCGAAATTCCAGTTATACGTTGACAGCACATCACCCGGGGCAGCACTGCTCTGCGAAGATGAAAAGGTAAACGGACTGTTGGTGCAGGTGCTGAGCGGTGTTTGAATAACAGCCGTAGGCAACTGCCGAACCAGTACATTTTTGGTGACGGTGCTACTGCAACCTACGTTTGTTGTAACTTGAAGACTAACAGACTTTATACCTGCACTGCCAAATGTATAGGATGGTGCATTAGTAGTGTTGGTTTGCCCCGGGTTAAAAGTCCAGAGATAGGTAGTTATAGTAGCTGGGAGGGTGGCGGAGGATAAATCGGTAAATTGGGTTGTATTTCCGAGGCAAACAGTATCGGCATTAAAGTTGGCAACCGGCACCTGACCCACTACATTAACCTGTATACTATCTGATACCTGACATCCGCTAAAGCTTGTTACCGTTACCTTGTATTGGCCACTGATTGTAATTATTGTAGTAGACGATGTGGTTCCATCAGACCATTGATAAGCCGCTGTAAGTGAATTACCTGATTGAAGTCCTAAAGAACTTCCCGAACAAATGTTTGTATCAGCACCTAAGTTTATGTAGGTGGCAAAGCTGTCAGTCTGAACTAAAAGCGTATCTCTGTAAACACAACCGGAAGTATCTGTAACG
>CAYQRR010000057.1:0-432 GCA_964419635.1 uncultured Chitinophaga sp.
GCATCGTAACTATTGCCGGCATCCTCCATGGTAGTGTAGGCGCGGATGTAAAATTTATCGGGCTGTATGATTTCGGCCCGCAGGTGATGAAACATAATGCCGTTGATGCTATAGCGGTTATCGCCCTGGTATACAGTGGTGCCGGTTCCAAAATTATACGCTACCCGTGCCTCTATTTTATCAGTGATTTTATAGTGCAGGGCCGCGTTGGTTTTCAAATTGCGCACATTATAGTTGAGCACATCTCTTTCTTCATATCCGGTTCTGAAAATCTGCCCCAGGCCCGGATAGTTTCTCCGGCTTAGAAAATCGTTAAAGTTGAAAGAGTTTCGGGTGGGTAGTTCATCACCATAACGGTTCACCGCATCGTAGCCGCCAAAGTTGGTAGCCGGTTGCCAGCTATCGGTAGCAGCCGCCAGATTGTTCGCAGCC
>CAYQRR010000057.1:442-11356 GCA_964419635.1 uncultured Chitinophaga sp.
GTCGCTGGCACGCAGGTAACTGAAATTGACTTTAAAGGCAAATTTATCGGCCCCGAGTTTATTCTTAAACACCCGGGCATAGCGAAAAGCCCCTTCAAACAAATTTCGCTCAGCTCCTTTCACAAACAGCGTGAGCCCCGGATAGTAGAAAGGGTTTTTGGTTTGCAGATTGATAACGCCATTAAATGCATTAGGGCCATACAGCGGAGAGGAAGCTCCCACAATCAAATCCACTTTTTGAATATCAATTTCGGTAGCACCTGCAAAGTTGCCCACCGAAAAATTGAGCCCCGGTGCCTGGTTATCGGCCCCATCCAGCAATTGCAGCGAGCGCACCGGTGAAGTAGAGTTAAAGCCGCGTGTATTAATCACCACAAAGCCCAGCGAGGCAGCCGTCATGTCCACGCCTTTCAGTGCGCCCAGGCCTTCATAAAAAGTAGAAGACGCGGTTTGCTTAATGGCTCCCAGTCCCATACTTTCTATGGTCAAGGGATTTTCCTGCTGCTTTTGCGTAATGCGGGTGTCCACAATCTCCACATCTTTCAAAATATTTTCGGCACCGCCCATTTTAATGTTGAAGCTCCGCTTTAAATCGTCCGGAGTGTTGATGGCGATGTCCTGTGTTTCGTATCCGATATACGAAAAAGACAGGGTGAGCGGTGGTTTCTCGGTGATCCTCAACTCAAACTTTCCATCAATATCGGTCACCGTGCCGTTGGTAGTGCCCTTCACCGACACAGTGGCCCCTATCAAAGGTTCTCCGTTTTGCTTATCGAGCAAAATGCCCGAAATATTTTGCGCCATTGAAATGCTGCACCCAAAAAACAGAGTAAGGAGTATAATAAGCTGCTTCATAAGGGCTAATCTAAAAGTTTCGACCATAGGTAGGTAAAAACAAAAAAAGGGAAGCGATGGTTCGCTCCCCTTTGAGTGGTCGTTTGTAGTCTATTTTGTAACTGCTAAGCCAGCGGTATTGCTTACTTCTTTTTAGCTACTGCTTTTTTAGCGGCTGGTTTTGCAGCCGCTTTAGGGGCAGCACCGGCTTTTTTCAGTGTCAGTTGTTTTTCCAACTGCTCTACTTTTTTCTGCAGTTTGCCTACTTCAGCAGCAGACAATTTCACAAACTTGTGAACGGCTTCGTTGTATTTTGCTTCAATCACCGGACGCTGTGCTTCTGCTTTTTTAATGGCTTCTGCCACCAGTTTCTTTCCGTCCTCTTCGCTTACTTTTCCTTTGCGAACGAGTTCGTTTACCGATTTGTTTACTACTTCTGCAGTGCTTGCTGCAAGGCCAACTCCGCTGTAGAAATATTTCTTCAGAGTTTCCTGAATGTTGTTGTTTGCCATGATAAATGGTTTTTTAATTGTGAGATAAATGTTTGGTGTGCATGGTCACAATCAGTGCCAGTTTTAAAATGCACGGAGCAAATATATTCCTCCCGTAGCTAATTGCAGTTATCCCAAAGATGAGTTTCATCAGCCAAAACCCAATACAGGCAAGCATTTCAGCCCGAAAGCAACTTGCCTAAAATTTTTTTGAGAATTTTTCGTGGCAAATATGAGAGGCAAATATGACAGCACCAATTGTCAGGTCAGCTGAATATACTGCTCTTTTTGTCAGCTAATTTTATTTAGGAAGCAGTCCGCTCTTTGGCTTGGTTACCTTGGGTATCTGCGGCTCAGGCTTCTTCTTTTTCTTCGGGTTATCCGGAAAACTGTCTTTGTAAGTAGGGCAGGTTACTTTATTGGCATTGCAAGAAGGCAGGGCCGATAGCAACACGGCCGACATCCATAGCATGGCTATTGTTTTAAGTCTCATATTCATTGTAACGCTAAAGTAGATGATTTTGATTCAAGTTTGCTGAGCTATCAAAAATCATATGGACCGCTCGCGGAGGCGCGTGAATCATTTTTACTTTTACAAAAAGCAATATCGCTATGGTTTTTTCGGAGATAATTAAGGAGTTGGCTCATTGGCAGTTTCAATATGGAACCAAGCCGGCTATGCGAAAGCTGGCTTTGATTCAGCAGGCAGATGCCTTGCCTTTTACTAAGATAGAGGAGGCTATTGCCCTCCACGACCGTTTATTGTGTATGCTGGCCTATGCCGACAACGCGCAGGTATATAATGCAGCCGACAAGGCTTTGAAAAATCTGGCAGCCAAAACAAAATCTTTATCGGAGCAAGCAGGAGCTACAGCCCAATGGAAGCTCACAGAGTCGGCCATAGCGCATGCATCTATCCACAGCACCTTCAGCTACGAACTGAGCCGGTGGTTGGTGTATACCTTTCCGCAGCAGATTGTTTTTTCGGGCTGCTGGGCGTCCAAAGACATGATTACCCGCGTGTTTTCGCAGGTGATGCCGGTTGCAGTAAGCGACTCTCTGTTCGATAATCATGAATACACCCTGGAGCAGCTGGCCAAAAAAGCCTGTGGCCCACAGGCCACTGTAGATGTATTGCACTGGACTCTGGCACAATTTGAAGCGGCTGCCATCCCCAACAAATCAAAGGAACAGCTATTTGAAATGCTGGACATCTATATCACCTGGCACACCGATGCCGCATCGCCCACCAAAACATTTGGAAGAGGGATTGGCGGCAAAAAGTTTTTCTTTCACGATAAACCCTTAGTGCATCATGCAGATGTTCGTAAAATATTCACCGACAAAACACTTCACCCCATGCTGCTGAATGCACACGAAAAAAAACAGCTGTGCGATGTAGCCAAGGGGGTGCTCTGCTCACATTATCGCGAAATTGACCCCATCACCTATGCCGATGAACAGGAAACGGAGCTTTATGATATGGGGCGTGGCATTACCATAGCGCTCTATTACCTGTTGCCGGGCTGGCGCTTGCCCTGCGAAAGTTACGTGTCCTACATGGCGTTTAGAAACGGAGTTCCGCTTTCGTATGGGGGCGGTTGGATATTTTTTGACCGGGCCAAGCTGGCCGGCAATGTGTTTCCGGCTTTCAGAGGAGGCGAGTCGGGTCTGCTGTTTGCACAATTATACCGTCTGTATCATTTGCGCTTTGGTGCCACATGCTTTCAGGTGGACCCTTATCAGATAGGGCAAAAAAACGAGGACGCTATTCGTTCGGGGGCATTCTGGTTTTATTATCGCTTGGGTTTTAGGCCCGAGGAGGAAGCGCTGATGCAGCTGGCAATGGAAGAAAATGCCAGTCGCAAGGCCGATAAAAAATATCGCAGCTCGGCAGTTGTATTGCGCCAGTTTGCCCGTGCAGAAATGTTGCTGAATCTTTCTGACCATGTACCCATATCGCACAAGCAAGTGGTTGAAAAGATGAACAGCCTGGTGGCCAAACGCTTCCAGGGAAACTATGCTTCCTACTTTGCCACTTCCATAGAAGCATTAACTAAGGCCTGCAAAAAGCAAGGCATTGTGCTGCCGAAAGATTTGCAACAGAACTACCTGGCAGCACATTTCTGCGGTCTTGTGTTTGTATTCAGCGACTTTGCCCGCTGGACCAAAAGCGATTTGAATAATCTGGTGGCGGCTATGCGCGAAAAAACAGCAGGCAGCGAGCGAAGGTTCCTGGAACACTGGGAAAGAATAAAGCAAGTGCGAACCGACCTCCAAAAAATGGCCTGAACTACCAGCTTTCTTTGCCTTGCCCCCGGCCCAAAGGTGACCGGGCTCTGCTGCATACCCTAAACTCTCCTCCATTTTAAAGTGGCATTTGTATAGATTCGCGCCCTTTGCATGGCCACTAAAAAATCTTCTGCTAAAGTATCTGCACCCAAACCGGCTACCACTCCTGATATGGAGGCGGTACTGGAGCCCACTTCTATTGATGTGTTTGGGGCGCGTACCCATAATCTCAAAAACATCGATGTAAGTATTCCGCGTAATCAATTGGTGGTGATAACCGGTATATCGGGCAGCGGAAAATCATCGCTGGCTTTTGATACTATATACAACGAGGGCCAAAGGCGCTACCTGGATTCCTTTTCGGCATATGCCCGGCAGTTTATTGGCGGGGGCGAACGGCCCGATGTAGACAAAGTAACCGGACTATCGCCCGTGATCTCTATTGAACAAAAGTCGGTGAATCGCAATCCGCGCTCCACGGTGGGCACGGTGACCGAGATATACGATTTTCTGCGCCTGCTCTTTGCCCGTACCGGTGAGGCATATTCCTATGTAACCGGACAGAAGATGGTAAAATTCACCGAAGACCAGGTGATTGAAAACATCCTGACCCATCATGCCGGAAAAAAGATTGTGATACTGGCACCCGTGGTTCGCGGGCGCAAAGGCCATTACCGCGAGCTATTTGAACAGGTGCGCAAGCAGGGCTATTTGAAGATACGGGTAGATGGCGAAATGGTGGATGTAACACCCAAGATGCAGCTCGACCGCTATGTAGTGCACAACGTAGAGTTGATTATAGACCGGTTGGTGATAGAGAACGAATCGCGCGACCGCTTGCGGGCAGCCGTTGGGCAGGCCTTTAAGGCCGGCAAAGGGCTCATTCAATTGCTTGATGCCGACAGCAAGGCACTTTTCAATTTCAGCAAGCACCTGATGTGTGTGGACAGTGGCATCAGCTACGAAGAACCTTCGCCCAATACATTTTCGTTTAACTCGCCTTATGGAGCCTGCAACACCTGCAACGGGCTCGGTGTAACTTATGAAGTGAGCCGCAAAGCAATTATCGGTGACGAAAAAAAATCGATTAATCAGGGGGCCATATTACCACTGGGCGAAGCGCGCGACAATTTTTTATTCCGCGAACTGGCCGGCCTTGCCCGTCAGTATAAATTCAACCTGAACGATCCCATTTCAAAAATTTCGGATGCGGCTTTCAGCTACATTATGTATGGCGATGCCGAAGAAGCCCCTTTTGACGAGGACGAAGAGTTGGTAATAGAAGATTTTGACGACCGCTGGTATACGCTGAAAAAAGGCGGGCTGGTGGGATTGCTAAAGCGCTGCTATCGGTTTACTACTTCCGAAAGCATTCGCAGCTGGGCCGAAGGCTACATGGAAACACACACCTGCCCCTCCTGCCAGGGCACCCGCTTAAAAAAGGAAAGTCTGTGGTTTAAAATCGATGAGAAAAATATTGGCGAACTGGCGCAAATGGATTTAACCGACCTGCATCGCTGGTTTGAAGGGCTGGAAGACCGAATGAGCGAGAAGCAGCGCACCATTGCCAAAGAACTATTGAAAGAAATACGCACGCGCATCAATTTTATATTGGATGTGGGGCTAGATTATCTGGCCCTCGACCGCCCCTCCAAAAGCCTGAGCGGTGGCGAAAGTCAGCGGATACGACTGGCAACACAAATCGGCTCGCAACTATCGGGCATTACCTATATACTGGACGAGCCCAGTATTGGCCTGCATCAGCGCGACAACCGAAAACTGATATCGGCCTTAAAACAACTGGCGGCCAACCCCAACACCGTATTGGTGGTGGAGCACGATAAAGACATTATGCTCGAGAGCGACTACATCATTGATGTGGGTCCCCGGGCGGGCGAGCATGGCGGCAGAATAATAGCCCAAGGCACCCCGCAGGATTTTTTGAAAAATGCGGATAAAGGCAGCACCACCGCGGGCTTTCTGGCCAATAAACTGCGTATCGATATTCCCAAAGAGCGCAGAACCGGCAACGGCCAATTCATAGAACTGAAAAACGCCAGCGGCAACAACCTTAAAAATGTAAGCATCCGATTGCCACTCGGGCTTTTTATTGGCATTACGGGGGTGTCGGGTAGCGGCAAAAGCTCACTCATTAACGAAACGCTTTACCCTTTGCTGCACAATTACGTTTATAGCGGGCGCTATAAACCACTGCCGCATCACAAAATTGAAGGGCTGGAGCATATTGATAAAGTAATTGATATTGACCAAAGCCCCATTGGCAGAACTCCGCGCAGCAATCCGGTGACTTACATTAAAGTGTTTGACGAAATCAGGAAGTTGTATGCCCTGCTGCCCGAAGCCAAAATCCGCGGCTATGCTCCGGGTCGTTTTTCGTTTAATGTAAAGGGCGGCCGCTGCGAAGAATGCGGAGGCGGAGGAATGAAAATTATTGAAATGAATTTTTTGCCGGATGTAGAAGTGCTCTGCGAAAAATGCAATGGCAAACGCTACAACCGCGAAACGCTCGAAGTGAGTTACAAAGGCAAAAGCATCAGCGATGTGCTCAACATGACTGTGGAAGATTCCTTGCCCTTTTTTGAGGCGGTGCCGGCCATTTATCCTAAACTGAAAACACTGAGCGATGTGGGTCTGGGTTATCTGCGGCTGGGGCAATCGTCCACCACCCTCAGTGGGGGCGAAGCACAGCGGGTAAAACTGGCAGCCGAACTCTCTAAGAAAGATACCGGCAAAACTTTTTACATCCTCGATGAACCCACCACCGGTTTGCACTTTGAAGATATCCGCGTATTGCTCGATGTGCTCAACAAACTGGTGAACAAAGGCAATACCGTGCTGGTGATAGAACATAATCTGGATGTGATAAAAGTAGCGGACTATCTGGTAGACATGGGCCCCGAGGGCGGATTCCGGGGCGGGCAAATTATTGCCGAAGGCACTCCCGAAGCAGTAGCACAGGTGGAAGGCAGCTTTACAGCCGCTTTTTTAAGAGAAGAATTAAAATAAACCGCCTTGCCAAAAACGAACACTATGAAACAACTCACCTGCTTCTTTCTGCTGCTATGGGGTTTGTATGGCTGCAAGGAAAAAGTGAAGTCTGAATCAGACAAGCAGTATGACCAGTACGTGGCCTACGAAAAAATATATGCCGGATATGGCCAATTGCCCAGCGATAGCACCCTGTTGCAGATAGAGCAATATTTAGCGGACTTCCCCGAAGATGCACGTGCCTGGAGTTTGCTGGCACGCTTGCGCTACGACCGTCAGGAAATGACCGAAGCCATGGCAGCTTACCGAAAAGCCATTACCCTCAACCCGCGCTATACTGTGGGCTATGCCGGCTTGGGTTCCATTTTTAACCAACTGGACATGAACGACTCCGCAGCCTTTTACCTGAAGCAGGCCGTAGCGCTGCGCGATTCTTCGGCTTACACTTTTTTGAATCTGGCGCTGCTAAACATGAAAACCGGGCACAAGGCCGAGGCACTCGCTTATGCCGATTCCACCATCCTCACCGGTGATTCTTCAGCAGCTGTGTTTGCCGGACTCAGCCTGGTGCATCACCGGCTGGGCGAACCGGCTACTGCTGCCATGCTGCTGCAACTGGCACATGAACTTGGTTTAAAAGACACGCTTCTTTTCACCGAAGTGCTGAGTGGCAAAATGCGTATAGACAGCTTTTATAAAAAGAATGGTTACTAAAACATGCTCATGCAACAGTTATTCACCCGCGAAAATATCTTAACCGCCTTTCAGGAACTGCTGTGGCTCAGCATTACGGCTCTCGTTACAGTAGCGGCTCTATATCCTGTTACCCAAAAGATTCAGTTTATCTATTACAACATTTCTTTCGCCTTTATCTTTATCATGCTCACGTATTTCCGGTGGACAGTGACCCTGAGTTCTCTGCCGTTCTTTCGCCCGGCCTGGATTCGTTTTATGTTGTTTACACTCAACATTGTGTTATTCTTTTACCTGATGCGCGAAGAGCAACAACTGCTCGAGTATCTCGATAATTTTTACACCGAAGATTTTGGCTTCCCCAAAATAATTCTCTACGACCACCTGAAAGAGGAACTGTTCAGCCACCTGCGCATCCTGGTGGTGTTTTGCGGCACGGGGAGTCTGCTCATGCTGGTAGCGCTTAATCTGCGCCTGGTACTATCGTGGTGGCAGTTTTACAAATACAAGTCCGATAGGTTTATAGACTAGTAAGGCGAGGGCCATTTCCGTTTCATTTTAGGTCTGCGCGGCCCGTTAAATATTTTACGTTTGCGCCTTCTAAAAAATGGAATTATGAAGTTTTCGGAAATGACCTATACCCGTCCCGATATGCGGGTGATTGAATCGGACATGCGGCAGTTAATCCAATCCTTTGAGCAGGCCGGTTCGGCTGCCGAGCAAGTGGAGGTGCTGCAGCGCATTAATGTGTTGCGCAGCCATTTTCAAACCATGGCTTCCATTGCATCGGTGCGCAATTCTATCAACACTCAAGACGCTTACTACGAAGCCGAGCAGGATTTTTTTGATGCCAACGAACCGGCCATCAAAGACCTGAATATTCAACTTTACAAGGCACTGGGCAATAGTCCTTTCAAAGAAGCGCTGCGCAAAAAATTCGGGCAACAGTTGTTTAGTCTGGCGGAGGTGAGCACCAAAACCTTTGACCCCGGTATTATCGAAGACCTGAAAGAAGAAAACCGCCTGGGCACCGAATACACCAAGCTGGTGGCCAGTGCCGAGGTGGAATACGAAGGGCAAAAAATGAACCTGACAGCCCTCGAAGCTTTTTCGGAAAACACCGACCGCGCTATCCGCAAAAAAGCCTTTTTGGCCAAGCAGAGTTTCTTTGCCAAAAACGAAAAGACCTTTGATGAGCTATACGACAAGCTGGTAAAGGTGCGCACCCGCATCGCCCACAAACTGGGCTACAAAAACTTTGTGGAGCTGGGCTACAACCGCATGTCGCGCACGGATTACAATCCGGAGATGGTGGCGGTTTTTCGCGAGCAGATTTTAAAACATGCTGCACCACTTGCAGCCGCCCTGCGCGAAAGACAGCGCGAGCGCACCGGACTCGATAAACTGTATGCCTACGACTGGGGACACAATTTTAATTCGGGCAATCCTAAACCGATTGGCACACCCGAAGAGATAGTGGCCAATGGCCTTAAAATGTATGCCGAGCTATCGCCCGAAACCAAAGCGTTTTTCGACTTTATGGTGAAAAACGATTTACTGGACCTGGAAAACAAAAAAGGAAAGGCGGCCGGGGGCTACTGCACCATGTTTCAGGACTACAAAGCCCCTTTCATATTTGCCAATTTTAACGGCACCACACACGATGTGGATGTGCTTACGCACGAGGCGGGCCATGCTTTTCAGTGCTACGAAAGCCGTTTTCATGAAGTGGAAGAATACTACTTCCCCACCATGGAGGCCTGCGAAATTCACAGCATGAGCATGGAGCAGCTGACCTACCAATGGATGCCGCTGTTTTTTGGCAAAGACACCGATAAATACCGGTTTGTGCATCTGGCCTCCAACGTTTTGTTTTTGCCTTATGGTGTGGCGGTAGATGAGTTTCAGCACCGCGTATACGAAAACCCCGACCTGACGCCCGAAGCGCGCAAGGCCCTGTGGGTGGAGATAGACAAAAAATATCGCCCCTGGGTAGATTATGATGGCGTAGATTATCTGGAGCGCGGAGGTGTGTGGCACCGTCAGGCGCATATTTTCCGCAGTCCGTTTTATTACATCGACTACTGCCTGGCGCAGATTTGTGCCTTTCAGTTTTGGAGCAAATCGCGCAAAGACTTTGCCACGGCCTGGGCCGACTACCTGCGCCTGTGCAAAGCCGGTGGCAGCGATTCGTTTTTGGGCCTGGTAAAGCTGGCGGGCTTGCAGTCGCCATTTGACCCGGGCGTGTTTGCCCCGCTCTTCAGCGAAATAAAAACCTACCTCGAAAGTTACGATGATAAAAACATGTAAGTAAAGTACCTCCCTGAATCCCTTCAAAGGAGGGACTTAAAAAAAGCAAGAGTCGCTCGATGAGCGGCTCTTGCTTTTTGGATTTGCCGGAGGCAAATCGCTACTTCGTTTTAATCATTTGACGGCTTTGGTAGGGTTGGCCGTTGATGAGGAGGCTGTAGCTGTATTGGCCGGTGCTCAGGTTGGGGGCAAACACGGTGAGTGTGCCGTAACCGGTTTTAGCCTCCACGGTTTGTATGGTGCGGCCCAGCATATCGAAGAACACCAACTGTGCAGCACCGCTGCCTTCGGGCAGATAGTAGTGGATAGTGGTTTGCTCGGCAAAGGGATTGGGCACATTTTGCTCCAACACTACAGCCTGCGGATTGCTCAGTTCCACCACAGTGGCGGTGCCTTCGGTTTTAAACGATGCATCGGATGGCACTGCACCACGCTGGCAACAGTTGTTCAACCGTTGCTCTAAGGCAAGCAGGCGGTTGTCAATTACCTGTTGCAGCGAGTCTATTTTAGTTTGCTGGTCTTTGACTGCGCTCACCAGCAGCGGAATAAGGCCCGTATAGTTGATGGCTTTATAGGCGAACTGCTCGCTTACTACATGGCCATCGTTGCTCAGCCGCTGCGGATGCACCACTTCTTTGACCAGGCCGGGCAACACTTGCTCCACATCCTGAGCCAAAAAACCATACTGCGGGCCACGGGGCAGATTCATGGTTACGGTGCCGGAATCGAGAAACTCGTAGGTTTTGGGTTGTAGGAGGGCCAGTTTGCCTACAGCATCTGCTGGTGGCATGGCCTGCACATTTTGCTTGAGGGCGGCATCGCTGCTGCTGGTAAGGGTGCCGGTGACCACTACATCGCCATCAAAATACCCGGCCAGGTGCCCTCCGAGATTTACAGCATAGAGGGCAATGTCCGTTTTTACATTGCCATCCGTTTGAAAATAGCCGCCCATACTTTGATTCTGGGAGTTGTTTCCAATCCCTATCACCCCCACGTTAATGGCACTTTCGGTTTCGGCAACGACAAAGCCATAGACCCCCGTGTTCACATAATCAGAACTGTCGGCCTGGCCTTTTACGCCTATATTGATACCCTCTTCGCCAATGGGATGGAGGGCATAGCCATCAACCCCGATATTTCTATCGGTGCCGCCTTTGGCACCGCTTCTAAGGCCGATGGTAGAACTTTGATTACCCTCGGCAAAGGCCGTTAAACCATGCAGGGTGCCCTGGAAGGTGGCGGCTATGCCGCTGTCGGACACAAAGGTGGCCGCATAGCCACTATC
>CAYQRR010000058.1:0-11341 GCA_964419635.1 uncultured Chitinophaga sp.
TAACGGCTGCATGAAAAATTTTTTACTTGCTCTTTTTGTTCTCGCTGCGCTACCGGTGTTGGCCCAACAACCTCCACTTTTAAATCAGTTCAATTTCACCAATACCGATTGGCTGTTAGATGTATGTATTAACTATCAGTCCAACGATACCGGAACGGTGTTGGTTCAATTTCAGTTGGCAGCAGACGAAACGGGCAACATGGTATTGGACAAATATTTCACCGTGCCTGCAGACAACGACACTGCCTGCTTTCAGTTGCTGCTTCCCTACAACTGCACTCGCTATATTGTCACTATGAATATGAGCAATGCACATGCGTATGGCCCTATTCAAAATCCCTTATTCTCATTTAATGCCGGATGCCTATCCGGTGTGGCCGATGTAACCACTACTGATTTTTCGGTGTTGCTTCGCGATCAAACACTGCTCATTTCTTCCACCAACTTCACCCAAGGCTCCCAAGTGGAGGTGTTTAATTTGCTTGGCAGAAAGGTGGCTACCGCAATTTTAAGTTCCGCTCAACAGGAGTTGCCACTACAGGAAAGCCCCGGAGTGTATATCGTAAAGGTATCGGAAGGAGCGCAAACACTGCACACCACCAAAGTGGTCGTTAGATAAAATTCATGCTGGCAAAAACCTTTGGCAGTGCGGTCTATGGCGTAGATGCTGCCACCATTACCATTGAAGTAAATGTAGGCGGTGAAGGCAAAGTGAATTATGTAGTTGTGGGCTTGCCCGACAATGCCGTTCGAGAGTCGCTCCCCAGAATTGAAACGGCCGTTCGCCAGTCTAAACTCCGCATGCCGCGTGCACGCGTAGTATTTAATCTTTCCCCGGCCGACATTCGAAAAGAAGGCACTGCTTACGATTTGCCAATGGCGATTGGTGTGTTGGCCTCTTCCGGACAGCTACAGAATTATGAAGTGCTGAAAGATTACATCATCATGGGCGAGCTTTCGCTGGATGGTTCCATACTGCCGGTAAAAGGGGCATTGCCCATTGCCATACAGGCTCGCAAAGAAAAGTTTAAAGGCATTATACTGCCCAAACAAAATGCGCGGGAAGCGGCCATCGTCAATAATCTGGAAGTGATAGGCGTAGAGCATCTTCGAGAGGTAGTTGACTTTCTGGATAAGAAAATTTGGATAGAACCCACCACCGTAGACACCCGCGAAGAGTTTGCCAATAACATGCTTTCGAATGAATTGGACTTTAGCGATGTAAAAGGGCAGGACAACATTAAGCGCAGTTTGGAAATTGCAGCAGCGGGTGGCCACAATGTAATTTTAATTGGCCCTCCGGGAGCCGGCAAAACAATGTTGGCTAAGCGAATGCCTACCATTCTGCCACCGCTCAGTTTACAGGAAGCCCTGGAAACCACCAAAATATTTTCGGTAGCAGGTAAGTTATCAAAAGATGCTTCGCTGGTATACCAACGGCCTTTTCGTGCGCCACACCACACGGTGAGCGATGTGGCCTTGGTAGGAGGAGGAAGCAATCCGCATCCGGGCGAAATTTCACTGGCACATAATGGTGTGTTATTTCTGGATGAGCTGCCCGAATTTAAACGCACCGTGCTGGAAGTGATGCGGCAGCCCATGGAAGAAAGACGGGTGACTATTTCACGTTCCAAATTTTCTATCACCTTTCCCAGCAGTTTCATGCTGATTGCGAGTATGAATCCATGCCCCTGTGGCTACTTCAACCATCCCGAAAAAGAATGTGTATGCGCCCCGGGTATTGTGCAGAAATATCTCAATAAAATATCCGGACCACTCTTAGATAGAATAGACCTGCATGTGGAAGTGGTGCCTGTTTCGTTTCACGAGCTATCGAGTGAAAAGAAATCGGAAAACAGCACCAACATTCGCGAACGCGTAATGCGGGCTCGGGATATTCAAGCCAAGCGATTCGAAAATATTCCCGGCCTGTATAGCAATGCGCAAATGGAGCCCCAGTTGGTGCAGGAAATTTGTGGCATTACTGAGGCTGGTAAAAATTTGCTGAGCAAGGCTATGAAAAAACTTAATCTGTCAGCCCGTGCCTACGATCGCATTATTAAAGTAAGTCGCACAATTGCTGACCTGGCCGGCAGCGAGGATATAAAGACCGAGCATTTGGCAGAAGCCATTCAGTTCAGAAGCCTGGACAGAGAAGATTGGGGCGGATGAGAGCGTAGTTTGTTGGGGGAATCGATGGTTTTACTACATTAGTTGCCTAAATTAAATTAGATGAGACAGATTTTTTCTCTTTTCTCGGCTGCTGTATTGTTTACCGGTGTGGTGTTAATGGGTTCATGCACCGACAAAGAATCGCAAAGCGCACCTAAAATATCCGTAGATTTTCCGCTGCTAGACACCGAACATGAATATTACATTGGCGATAGCATTCGTATTAAGTATGTAATTGAAGATGCGGACAAAATTCGCAGTGTAAAAACTTCGGTTCGATTCGATTTGATTCAAAAACCTTTGCTAAGTGGGTTGGTGCCCGCTCCGATTTATGATAAAACATATACCGATGTAGGTGAAAAATTCGGAGTAGACGAAAAATTCAAAATTGATGTGGCTGATCTTTACGGCAGAACCAAAAACCACTTTTTAGTTGAAATCCTAGCCGAAGACGCAGACGGAAACCAGTTTAAATTCAACAGAAGAATTTACGTTTCCAGCCTATAGTTCTTTGCAATTCAAAAGAAAGTAAAAAAGCACTTCAAGTTGAAGTGCTTTTTTACTTCATGAGGCCAGTATCCATCTTAAGTGATTCATCGGAATTAATACCTCCTCATCAATTTTAACTGCAAATAGAGCGGCAGGTACGAAAGAAACCAAACAAACAATTGAGTCTAGGCAATTTTACGTCTCACCCATTCTCTGGTTTTGTATCCCAGCATATACATAGTAGGCACCACCAATAGCGTTAAAAAGGTAGCCACTACCAAGCCAAAAATCATAGTCCAGGACAAGGGGCCCCAGAACTTCACGTTGTCACCACCCAGATAAAACTTAGCATCAAAGTGGCTAAACAAGGTTTCAAAATCCATGTTGAGGCCGATGGCTAGAGGAATAAGGCCCAGTATAGCTGCACTGGCCGTAAGAATTACCGGAGTCATTCTGGTGGCTCCGCCATCTACTACAGCATCGTATACATTTTCACCACGTTCGCGCAGTTCATCAATAAACTCTATCAACAGAATGCCATTTCGAATAACGATACCCGCTAATGCAAACACGCCCACACCGCTCATTACCACGCTAAACTTCATGCCGGTGAAAGCAAAACCCAAAGCCACCCCAATTAGTGAGAAAAATACAGTGGTGAAAATGATAAGTGGTTTTACCACCGAGTTAAACTGCACCACCATAATCAAAAGCATGAGTGCCAATGCTCCACCAAAGGCTACACCTAAAAACGCTCCGGTCTCTGCTTGTTGCTCTTGCTCTCCGGTCATTTTGGCTTCGTAGCCTTCCGGAAAATCCATGCCCTGAATCACCTGCTCAATTTCGGGGATAATGTTGTTAGCATTATATCCGCTGCTCACATCGCTGGCCAGCGTTACCACTCGGTTTTGGTTTTTGCGGTTAATGACACTGATTGTATTATCATATCGAATGCGGGCTATAGAGGATATTGGCACCTGACGGAAGGAACCCGTGCTGAAGTCCATATACGAGATATATACATTCATCAATTTTTCTACACTGGTGCGATCCTCTGCGCGAAGACGAAGCTGAATAGGTGCATCGTCTTCCACATCGCGAAACTTGGATACTTCTTTACCAAACAAAGCGGTGCGAAGCTCCACTGCTACCTGCCCCAGCGAAATACCTTCGCGCTGCATCTTTTCTTTATCAAGGTCTATAATGATTTCGGGCTTGCTAATCTGTAAATCGCTTTTCAATTCATCGATTCCTTGTATTCCGGAAGCTGCAATTTTGCTTTTCAATTGCGTGGAAAGGGTCGCCAGGGTAGCATAATCATCCCCTGTAATTTCGATATTGATCGGCTTACCTACCGGTGGTCCATTGCGCTCCGGCTCTACTGAAATTTCAGCACCTACAATGCCCTCGCGCTTAAATTCTTTTTGAACTTTCTCCAACCAAATACTTGTTTTTGGTTCTTTACGCTCGGCAAATTTTTTGAATGCAACGGTTACCTTACTCTTATTAGGCGTAGGCACTTTATCCGGATTCTGCGGATCACCGGCTGCAAGACCCACATTGGAAATTACGGAGGTAACATCCGGATTATCATTGCCAATCACTTTATAAACCCGCTGCTCAATCATTCGAGTAATGGAATCTGTAACCTCTGCATCAGTTCCGCTCGGCAGCTTGCAATACACATACACAAAATTAGGATCGCCACTCGGGAAGAAAACAACATCGGGCTTGCTTAAAAAGAAGATGACCCAACTAATCACCAACAATACAACAGAACTTAGCACCACAGCAATTGGCCGTTTACCCTGAATAAAAGCACGCAAAATGCCTCTGTAAACCTCCCCAACTTTGGGCCACAATTTTGTTTGCCAGGCAATAATGGAACGGTGAAAAATAAAATGGTAAAGCAAGATGAGTAGAATGCAGAAAACAGCAAAATTGCCTATGCCGAAACTACCCGTCACATATCCCCCAAAAGCCATGACTGCAAACCCGATAAAGCCCCATTTATAATCTTTTAAATGAGAATCGCCATGCTCTTCTTTTTTCATGAACGAAACGGCAAATACGGGATTCATCACAAATGCGACAAACAACGATGCGCCTAGCGTGATGATAAGGGTTATAGGCAGGTTCTTCATAAACTTGCCGACAATCCCAGGCCAAAAAAGCAATGGGAAGAAAGGCGCAAGTGTAGTGAGCGTTCCGGCTAAAACAGGAATAAAAACTTCACCGGCAGCATACTTTGCACTCTGCTTGATGTCGTATTCATATTTGTGATAAATACGGTGTGTATTTTCAATCACCACTATCGCGTCATCTACTACTATACCAAGTGCAAGCAGTAAGGAGAACAGAACCATTACGTTCATCGTCATGCCCAGGCCCGGCATAAATAAAAATGCAACCAAGGTGGCTAATGGAACCGATAAGCCCACAAAAAATGCGTTGGTAAAACCCATAAAAAACATGAGGATGAACACCACAAAAATAAATCCGAGGATAACGGTGTTCAACAGGTCGTGTAGTTGTATGCGCGTATTTTCGGAGGTGTCGCCAGTCACTTTTACCTTTAGTCCTTTCGGAAATTTATTGGTTTGATATTCTTCCAATACTTTATAAATCTGGTCGGTGGCGCTTATCAGATTCTCGCCACTGCGTTTTACAACATTCAGTGTTACCACGCTCTTACGGTCCAGCTGTGCAAAATCCTGCTTGTCCTTAAAGCCATCTTCAATAGTGGCAATGTTTTTTAAGAAAACAGTAGTACCGGTAAAGGAACGGACAATCAGATTCTCTAGCTCTTTGGGGTCCTTAAACTCTCCGGTTACACGAAGGTTTCTGCGCAAGTCATCTACACGCACTTCGCCACCGCTTACGTTCAGGTTTTCGCGCTGTACTGCATTTTCAATGTCCATAAAAGAAATACCGGCCGAAGTCATTTTATATAGGTCGACATTGATTTGAATTTCGCGCTCCATACCTCCCACAATATCCACGCGGGTAATTTCCTTCATGCTTTCAATCTTGTCTTTAAGATCTTCACCGTATCCTTTTATTTGATCAAGCGGTAGATCTCCGGCCAGGTTGATATTCATGATGGGAAGTTCATTGATATCAAACTCCTGAATTTGTGGGTCTGTTTTTAAATCGCTGGGCAAATCCTTTTTACCCTTAGCCACGGCATCGGTCACTTTTTGTTTGCAATCAGCCGGTTTTAAATCGGTCGAAAACTCTACGGTGATAATGGAAACGTCTGAAAGCGAGTTGCTGGTTATCTTTTTGACTCCGTTCAGGCTTTTTACCTGTTTCTCAATAGGCTTGGTAATCAGATTTTCTATATCAGAGGGGGTGGCTCCCGGATAGATAGTGGCCACCGAAATGGTGGGAACCACTACATCCGGAAACAACTCTTTGGGCAAGCTATTGTAGACTGCCAATCCGCTAAAAAGTATCATGAAGGTGAATACATATATGCTGGTAGCATTGTCTATACACCAACTGGTAAACCCCAGTTCTTTAAGTTTTTCTGCTTTCATAAATCAATGTTCAATAAACCTGAATCAAAATTTCACCAATGAAATGCCTTATGGGGGCAAATTATTTAAGCGTTATCGCCTGACCATCCACCACCTCGGTGTAACCAAAAGTGATAATGCGCTGTCCTTCCGATAAGCCTTCTTCTATGATTGTTCTGCCGTTGTAATTGGCTCCTGTTTTCACCATGTTTTTCTTGGCAAACACCTTTCCTCCTTCACTTTCGGCCGTAAGTACATAAGTGCCTTCTTCACTTTTTTGAATAATGTTGGAAGGAACCAACAACACATTTTTATAGATAGCATCATTAATTTTCAGTTTTGCAATCATGTTAGCTGCATACTCATTGGAGGTGTTGTTGATTTTTGTTTCCACTTCAAACGTTCTGCTGCGCGGGTCAATAGTCTTGGAAACATAGTTGACCGTGGTAACGGTGCTTTTATTAATGTCCGGAAATTCAATTTCTACCTTGTCACCCTGCTTAATTTTTCCAAAATCACTGTCAGCCAATTTTGCTTTAACCGATAGCTTGGTGTTGTTGATGATACGAATACCCGGCATGAGCTGTGAACCAATAGCCATATCGCCAATTTTGAGATTGACATTGTCTACCGTGCCTGTGATAGGTGCTTTAATTTTTGTCATTTCCAATTGTGTGCGCTGCGCAGCAATCTGTTTCTCCAAAGCTTCTTTCTGTGTTTTGGCCGATAAATATTGAATCTCGCTACCTATCTTTTGATTCCATAAACGCTCCTGTTTTTCAAAAGCCGTTTTGGCTAAATCATATTGCGTTTGTATAGTAGCAATTGCCGCCTCCATGGCAGCAGTAGTTTCTGTAATAGCCAACAACTGTCCTTTGGCAACACGATCTCCTTCCTTTACATAAATAGCAGAAACCACTCCGGGCTGCTGTGGCAGAGCGGTTACATTTTCATCGGCATCTACGTTGCCCTGCACTTCTATATAGTGCTTAAACTCCTGCTTTACCAGACTATCGGCTTGGATGAGTTTGCCTTTCTCTGCCACCTTAGCAGAGGTATCCAGCAGTGCAATTTCTTTCTCCAGCGCAGCTACCCGAGTGCTTATTTCTTTCAGAGAGGTTTTGGCATCGGCCAATTCTTTTTTCTTTTTTTCTAAATCGCTGCCCGTTTCGCAAGCGGCAAACAAGACAACGGAGGCAATAACAACGAGGAATTTGTTCATACTGTTTTTCTTTTGTGGCTTAGTTTATTTTACTCCAAGGGCTTTATCTAAATCTGCTTTAGCATTCAGCAAACTCAACACGCTCTGGATTCTTTTTAATTGGTTTACGGTATTTTCGGTTTCGCTTTGTACGAGTTCAAAACTACTCCCAACACCTTCTTTATATTTAATCTGGTTGGTTTTAAAAATCTTACTGCTTAGTTCAGTGCTCCGTTTATTGTTTGCCTCGTCTACCAATGCCGATTCAAATGCGGAACGCGAAGCGCGAAACTGTAGATCTGCTGCTCTTTTAAAATTCTCCAAATCATTCTTGGTTTTCTCTTGGTCTAACTGCGCTTGTTTCATGTTTGCCAGACGAGCGCCTGAATCAAAAATCGGAATCTTGAGAGTTAAACCCACCAGCCCCTGATCAAACCACTGTGTGCGTTTGCGCGTATCGCCATCGGGAAAGGTCGTGGTGGTAGATTTAAAGAGACCTCCAAAATCGCTACCTTGTGCTTGCCAGCCGTAATTCAAAAAGGCAAACATGGAAGGGAAATATCCGCTCTTTCGCTGTGCAACATCATATCCTCGAATGCGATACACGGTTTCCAGCAAATCATTCTCTACGCGCTGAGTTACATCCAACTTGTACTCTACCTCTATATTTATCTGCGCGCGCAAATCGTCCAGATTGTCTTTGAGCAGTAGCTCATCATTCAAATCCATTCCCATCTGAAACTTTAAGTTGTCTACCGCTACGCGAGCCATTTGAGTTTGAAGTGTAATCTGACTCTGCAACTGCGATTCGGTAAGTGCCAGGCGGTCTACATCAAGCTCTTCTATCAAACCCTCGCCAAATACAGCGCGGGTATCGGTAAGCAAGCGCTGTATCAATTTCAAATTTTCATTCAGCTTTATTACTCCCTCATTTGCTGCTGCCGCCTGGTGATAGGCTTTCATTACATTATACTTTATATCCTGCTGGCTTAGGTCTTTTTGTAGTCGTGCGCTCTTTGTAAAATCCTTGGTAGCTTTTAAGCCGATAAAGTACCGACCGTCAAATATCAATTGCGATACAGTAAGTGATGCCGACAAATTATGCGGTAGTACAAACGAAAATTCGTTGTCTTTTGATGCCAGTGCATTTTGATATAGTATGGCTCCAATATTGGGGTCCTGCGATGCCAGATAGCTAAACACTTTAGCAGAGGCGGTGGATGTATCGGAGAAAAAGTTGTTAAATGCCGGGGAGACTGGGCGCTTGAAATAATATGTGTATCCGGCTTCGGCACTAATGTTCGGAAGGCCCGTAGCCATTATTTCCCAGTTTCTTGCTTTCGCAATTTTTTGGTCCAGCTGGGCATTCTTCATGGTATTGTTATTCTCCAGCGCAAATTCAACCGCTTCTTTGAGTGTAACAGCCTTCATACTACCAGCGTTTTGCGCCCCGGCACTTGTTACTACTGAAAACAATAAAGCAATGACAAAAAACTTCTTCATGATTTAACTTTTAAATAAGTTGTGTTGCTCAATTAATTTGAGGCCTTTGACAGAGGCAATTCCGCGCAGGTGGTACTTCAAATACTCGCGATAAGTATCCACAAACACATATTTCTGTGAGGGAAACAAATCCTGGTTAGATAATAACTCAAATGACCCTATGTATATTCTGGCTACGATATCGGTATCCAAATCTTTGCGATACACTCCTTGTGCTACACCATTCTCGAGATTAGCCACAATTTTACCCAGTACATAGTGATATCTGTATTCGGTATACATATCCCAGGTTTCGGGGTAATACTTTTGCAGATCAATTAAAGTAGCCACATTAAACTCGTGCACCTGATGATAGAAGTAAGACACAATCTCTATCAATTCTTCTACCGAATTTTTGGAGGGTTTGATGATGGACTCCAAATGTTCCCGCTCATGCTGGAGGTAAAATTTCATAGACAGTTTTACCAGCTCCGACTTATTGGCCACCAACTGGTAAATCGTTTTTTTGCTCATTCCAAGCTGACGGGCTACCGCATCCAAGGTCAATGCCTTCACTCCAAACTTCTTGAAGAGAGCGCTGGATTTTTCTAATAATATGTTGAGCTGACCGCTTTTCATAAATGAGGGTGCGAATGTAAACCCAAAAAACCTTGGAAACCAAAAAAAGTTTCAAAGTTTCCAATAATTCTTCTGAACCGTAATTGTTTTGACTTAAACCGAAGCGAAAAAGGCAATAAATATGCTTACTAGGGCTGGTCTAGCTACCCGCTATTCGTTCTTTCAGGGCTTTTAGACCTGAGAGGAAGGTCTTCCATCTGCCAGCCACCCCCTCCGTATTTCTGAAGATGGTGTTGTGTTCCGGCACTTGATCTATACCGCTTGGCGCTGCTTGCGTGTAATAATAAACGGCTAAAGACTTACGGGTGATTCCCGGTGGCGTGTGTAGTGGCGTGGGGTGACCGTGGAACGAAATTTCATTCGTTTCAAAAACAACACAACGATTGAAAATGGGCCACACTTTTTCCATTTGCCTTTTCTGTTCCATATCCCAAAACTCAATAGCGCCCTCATATTCTTCCTTCCAGTCCTTATTGAGGTAAATAAGCAGGTTTAATCTGCGATAGTATTTCGTTTCAGGATGCCGGTTAAAATCTACATGCACATTTAAAAAAGCACCATTCATGGATTGGTGCAAGCCACCCCCAAAGAGTTTTTCATCACCCAAAAGGGACGGGATACCGGTAATTTCGGTGAGGAATGCCCGAAGTTCCGGACCATTTAGTTCATCGAATAATTGCTGAAAAACAGACCCTTCTTCAAATTTGCTCTTTTGTAGCTTATTCTTTTGATGAATGTAAGTGGTGGCATTCCACACTTCCTGGTTCGGTGCAGGAAAGGCTGCCAGTAGCTTATCGGCCGCCTCTTGCAGCAAAAAATGGTCCATCAGCAGGTAGCGGAAGGGTTTTTTATCTTGAAAACTTGTCCGATATGTTTTGGAATTCGCGTGCAGTTGCTGCCAATCTATAAAACTCATTTGCGGATAGCTGGATTTACGTAGCCGACATGAAAAGCCCTTTGAATGTTACAATAACAAACATGACCATCAAACCTAAAGCCACAATCAAAACATAATTCAACTTCTGTAAGTTTTTATAACGAAGCACATCATCTTTCAGTACTTCGATGTAGGGCATTGCTACATAAGTGCCAATAATAGCCACCAAAATAGCTACCATATAGGTAAGGTGTATAAATAAATTCATAGGAAATGTAAGTGCTGTAACTCCTACCGAACCTATCAGGAAAGGAACGATAATCGTTTCTAAAAAAAACATTCTGCGTCTGCTCAGTTTGTTTACCCGGGTAAAGGAATAAGCTAGGCGCAGCACCGGTTTTCCATAGTGCACCACAAAATAGGCAAACAAGATGGCGAAGGGAATCACCAACGCATACACAATAAAAATAGGAATTCGTACCCAGGCAAACACAACCGCCAACCCTTGATAAAATGGAGAGTTATATTCCCCGTAGCCGATAGCCGCTATAACAATCTGCACGCAAAACAAAGTAGTGCCGATGATAAAACCCCAAATGAAAAAAAGATTGAGCACGTTTTTAAAATTGCGCAGTTTATCATAGAGATAAAGCGAAAACAAGCCAAACAAGAGAAAAAACAAAGTGCCCCCTCCATATATAAAAGAAACATTCAGCCGATTCCAGTAAGCTCCATTCAGCACAAATTTTATTCCGTAGTAATAAACAAATGAATCAAACTTGAAAAACCTTCCGATGGATGAAAGGGTCATCCAATGAAGAAAAGTAATCATGATATAGGCCATTGAAAAGCAAACGGTAGAGTTAATGACTCTCACCAATTTGCTCCACCACTGTTCACTGCCTCTATTTATATCCATGCGCAAGTTTATGTTTTATTGTTCAATCAAACGAATAATGT
>CAYQRR010000059.1:0-10966 GCA_964419635.1 uncultured Chitinophaga sp.
TATTATTGGGGGTTACCAGTATCTGAGCATTAGCTATGTTACATAGCACAAGCAATAGTGCGAGTGGGAAAATTTTAGCCATACAGGGGATTGTCTAAATTTTACCATGAAAATAAACTGATTTCCGTATGAAGTTAAAGTTATTTTTTAAGGGCTTTTTGACGAAATAATTTCATTTAGTTAGTCAATCTTCTACTTTAGAGTTTTGTAGATATGAGCCGTTTTTTCGCTTCTCTTTTTTTACTTTTCTCCTTCTCCTGTTTTGCGCAACAAAATTTTTGGAGCAACAATGGTCTGGTGTCCATCAAGGATGGCGCTTATCTTTCTATTGTTGGGGATGCATACAATCAAAACGATGGTCACTACAACAACACCGATTCCATTTTTATAACCGGAGATTGGTCGCATGATGCTGCCAATCGCTGTTTCGATTCATTGGGTACGGGCTGGGTATATTTTTGGGCCAGCGACCAACGAATAAAAGGAAGTGCCGAGACTCACTTCAGTCATTTGATGTTGCTAAACAATGGGGTGAAATATGGCGACATAGATGTTTACGTAGACCAGGAATTGCAGTTAACAGACCGTGAGTTGAACATGGATACAAACACGGTGTGGGTCTTAAATCCGGATGCTTTGGGAGCGGTACAGCGCACCTCGGGTTTTGTATCCAGCTTAGAAGATGGTGGGCTGCTGCGCAGAACCAATTCCACTAACGATTATTTATTTGCTGTAGGTTCTAATCTTGGCACCTTTCGATATCGCCCGGTGGAGTTTAAGCCGGTGGCAATCAATGAAAATCATTTTAAAGCGCGCTTTGCCAACGTAGACCCAACTCTGGAGGGCTTCGATAGAAACAATCGCTTTCATCTTGTTTGTCAGATCAATCCGGATTGGTATCACCGCCTATATCATGTAAGTGGCGATGATTCTGCCGATATCACCATTCTATATGATTCTATTGCCGATGGCAGTTGGAACGATATCGTGCATTGGCAAAACGAGCCCGAATGGCAAAGTATTTTCAAAGATGCTAATGTGCCCGGATCACCTTTCAATCGCATGAGCAAATTTAGATGGAACAATTATGTGTATGCTCCTTTTGCATTGGCGATTACTTCTGAGCCTTATGCGTTGGCAGGCGTAGACACCATCATTTGGCGGTTTGATACCATTCAACTTAATGCATCGGGTGGAGCATTTTATAATTGGTCGCCTCCCGATTTTTTGAGTTGTAATGATTGCCCTCAGCCTTTTGCCAATCCGGATTCATCTATCACCTATTTCCTGACTGTGGAAGATGGCAGGGGATGTGTTGACTATGATAGTTTAGTGATACTGGTTCGCGATAAACCTTTCGCTTTGTTTTTTATTCCCAATGCTATAACACCAAACGGTGATGGTTACAACGACTATTGGCACATTCGCGATTTGGAACGCTTTCCGGATAATGAAGTGCGTATTGTCAATCGCTGGGGCGATCAGGTGTTCTTCGAAGCGCCATATCAAAATAACTGGACCGGAACCTGGCGCGAGGGCGAATTGCCGGGGGCTACATATTACTACATCATTAAAATACGTTTTGGTGGCGAACTATATGAATTTAACGGGCCATTGACCATTATTCGATGAGAGGCAGGATTTGCATTTTAATTTTTCTGAGTAGTTGGTTTGTTGCCGGAGCGCAGCAGGTGGAAGAGTTTTCACTCTTGCGCGAAAATGCATTTTCCTTAAATCCCGCACTGGCTGGTATGAATGGTTGGATTCATGGCACTGCTACGTTTCGCAAACAGTTTACTAAGTTAGATCGTTCTCCTTTCACAGCTATGTATGCTATGGATGGAGAGATAAAATATAAGCATGTAGGGCTTGGCGGGTATTTGATTCACGATCAAACAGGACCTACCGGCAAAAGCGCGGTTACTGTTTCGGTCGCTTACAATATTCAGTTATATAAAAAGCATGCGGCAAGATTTACCAATGGTCGTAGCGACCATGTGTTGAGCATTGGTGTTTCACTTTCTGCTGTGCAGTATCGCCTTCGTGGAGACCAATTGGAATTAGACAATCCCGGTGATCCGCGCTTATACGAATCCAAAGGGTTTAGCATTTTTCCGGATGCCTCAGCCGGTATTTATTATCGATACAAACAAAATTTCTACCTCGGATTTTCAGTGCCGCAGATGCTAGGGCTCAACATTAATTACAGAGGGAATGATGGATTTGCCGATATTAAAAAAGTACAACACATCAATGTAATGATAGGAGGGAAAGCGGAGTTTAACAGGGGCAATTTTGCCATTGAACCGGTAGCTGCTTTTCGTTGGGTAAAAGGCGCGCCACCACAGGGCGATATCGGGTTAAGAATGACCGGATATAAAGTTTTTTGGTTAGGCGCAAACTATCGCTCGCTCAATTACATGGTATTTGAAGGCGGCTTTAATGTTAAGAATCAGTTTTTTGTATCCTATGCATACGATTTTAATTTTTCTAAATACAGACAGGATATAGGCTCTACGCACGAAATTACGCTTAGCTACACGATCAAAAAAAGTGCTAAAGTATGGCGAGGTGTGGGACCCGTTTTGAGATTCTAAAACACCAATCCGGATGGAATACAGTGTGTTCTCTTCTTACTTAATGAGTTTACTGATTGCCTTAAACTCATCTGTGCCTGCTTCGTTTAGCATCATAAAGAGTATCATTTCCACCGATACAATAAAAGCTCCGGCTTGTCGCATTCGCTCGATGGCTAACTGTTTGTTTTCGGCTGTTCTGGACGACACCGCATCGGCTACTACGTGAACTTCATAGCCCTGATTCAAGGCATCAAGAGTTGTTTTTAAAACGCAGATATGCGATTCTACCCCGCAAATAACTAGTGTTTTTTTGTTGGTCAGCTTAAGTTGCTCCGAAACCGATTCACTTTTCATGCAACTGAAGCATACTTTTTCCAGGATGGTTTTTCCTTCGCCAATTTCCACCTCCTTGCAGGTGCTGCCCAATCCTTTGGGATATTGTTCGGTAATAATTGTTTCCAGTCCAAGAATTTCGGCACCGCGTAAAAGTTTATTGACGTTGGTCAATATTTTTTCTCGTTCATGAATCACAGGCATCAGTCTGTCCTGAACATCAATTACTAATAATGCGGTTTGCTGGCGGTGTGGTATTCCGATATGCATAGACTTGGTTTATTACATAGAAATGGAGCCCTTTCTAAAATCTGTTTTGCCGATAATGGCGTTGATGATATAGGGTTTGCCGCTGCGCGATACGCGCTGAGCTTCAATAATGGCTGCATTAAATGCCTCTATGGTATCCACCCGGATTCCTTCGGCACCAAAGGCCTGTCCTATCATTTGATAATTGCTATAGGCCAAATTCATTGCGGCATCGCTTTTCAGAAACTCTATTTGGTCGCGCGCAATTTGAGTCCAGCAAGCATCGTTCCCAATCACGGAAACCACCGGCAGGTTGTGCCGCACAAAGGTGTCATACTCCATTAAGCTATATCCAGCACTACCATCACCATAAATGATGTATACATCTTTTTCTGGAAACACCAGCTTAGCACCCAGTGCGAATCCTGCACCTACGCCTAATGTGCCAAATACACCAGGGTCGAGCCAACTGAGTGGTCCACGCGGGCGCAGGGTATAAGCCCCGGTGGCCACAAAATCGCCACCATCAGCTACCAGAATAGTTTGGTCGCTGAGTTGTGGGTCCATGTCTCTGAATAGTTTTATTGGATTTACGCCTAAATGTGTAGGGGCTCCGGCTTGTTCATCGATATTGGCTTCGCGTTTTTCATCGCGCGTGCGTAATGTACTTCTCCAGTCTGGATAATTTCCCTGAAATTTTTCAGCCAATGCAATTAGAAACTCTTGTGGGTCAGCGTGGATAGCCACGGTAGGCGTTTTGTTTTTTAATAAATCTTCCTTGCTGCGATTGATGGAAATAAATTTTCGACTTCCAATGTGGTTGCCGTAGTCCAACCGGAAATCATTGGGCACACCGGCCAGTATAATCAAGTCACTTTCTTTAATGGCATCTCTCCGGTTGTGGCGCATTTGTAATTCATTCTCTTTGCCCAGCAAACCTCGACCCATTCCACTGAGGTATACCGGAATCCCCAACTTAGATACGGCCAAGGCCAACTCGTTCGCCTTTACCGGATTCATTATGGCACCGCTACCCACCAGCATCAGGGGCTTTTTGGCCTCCTTTATTCTGGTAATGGCTTTTTCTATCTGTGACGAGCTATGTTTCGGAAAGCGGAAGGATTGATTCGGTGTGTTAAAGTTGACTGAGTCCTTACCGGCAAACAAATTTTTAGCATGGTTATTAATATACCATTGCACGATGCGCTCCTGAAAATTTTTGGGAGGAGTTTCTTTGCTCTTGGCGCCATACCAACTACGAACTAACTCTTCACCAAACAATACATCAATGGGACATTCAATATAAACAGGACCCGGAACCCCTTCTTGTGCTACCGCAAATGCTTTGTCTAGTGTGGGAACTATCTCTTTTACCTTAGAAATGGTAGTGCTCCATTTGCAGACAGCTTTCATAATACTAAGCTGGTCGATGTCCTGCAAACTGCCACGCCCTTTCAAAATAGTGGCTGCACCGCCACCCAAAAGAATTAATGGCGACTGTGCCAGCGCTGCATTTTTTACGGCTGTAATAGTATTCGTTAACCCGGGTCCGGCAGTCACGGTAGCTACACCAGGAACACCCGTTAATCTTGCAACTGCATCTGCGGCAAACACTGCATTTACCTCATGCCGTGTGTCAATTAACCGTATGCCCAGATTCTGTGCCGAAACAAAGATGGGTGAAATGTGTCCACCGCAGAGCGTAAAAAGATATTTTACACCGTGTTTTTGAAGCACTTTAGCAATGATTTCTCCTCCGTTCATAATTTATATTTTGGTATAGCGAATATAGAAATGGCTATGAGGTTTGATCTTAATTTTTGCGAATGAGTATTCTCCGCTTTTCATCTTATAGTTTGAATCGTTTAGCGATTTCGCTAACTCTCCTGTTGCTGCTTACTTTTAATGCTACGCTATATTCCCAAATAGCACCATTGAAACATGCACATGCCCACAACGATTATGCTCACAAGCGCCCGGTTTTAGATGCTTTAGACAATGGATTTACCAGTATAGAGGTGGATGTTTATTTGCACAATGGTCAGCTAAAGGTTTCTCATCTTCCTTTTGCGCTTCGTACTAAGAAAACACTGGAAGTATTATATCTGATTCCCCTACGAGAGCGAATTGCTTTACAGGGTGGTAGTGTGTTTGCCGGGTATAATTTGCCTGTTGTGCTCATGATAGATTTTAAAACGGATCCGGCATCTACTTATAAGGTGCTCAAGGAGATTCTGAAATTGTATGCCCATATGCTCACATCTTATGCGTCAGATTCAGTATTAATTCAACGGCCGGTTAATGTGCTCATTTCCGGTAAAAGCCCTGTTGCGGAATTGCTGCAAGCTGATAGCAGTTATGCCACATTGGATGCTCCATTCTCCACGCTGGACGATAGTTTGAAGCTCAGGGTATGCACTCGACTCAGCGATGCCTGGTCGTCACATTTTAGTTGGAATGGGATAGGAGAAATTTCTAATAAGGATAGTATTCGGCTGCATAATTTGGTGGAACTTGCCCATGCATCCAACAAGGAAGTAAGGTTCTATCACATACCAGACCAAGCGTCTGTTTGGAAACTATTGCTGGAAAGCGGTGTAGACTGGATAAACACTGATCGGTTATCTGATTATCGAAAATGGTATGCGAACTATCAACGATAACTTGAGCCTTAGAACACCTTATAACCTGAGAATACACTTTCCAGTGCATTCAGGTTGAGTTGTTGTGTTGCCCCGGAAGATTGTATTACTACCACATCTACTGCATCACCCGCAAACAGTTGCTGTGTCACTTGAATACTTTGCGAAGTGGCTCCTATTCCTACAGTCACGGTTTGTCTTACTTGCTCTACTATAATACCATTTACACGCACTCCCAATACCACATCACCCGCAGCAGAAAAAACGTCCCACAACACGCGCGCATCAAAGTGGTATACTCCGGGTGAGTAGATATTGAAGATAGATAGCGAACCATCAAAGTAAGCTCCTTCATTGAACAGGGTATTATCAAACACCAGCATACTTTCAATGCCCGATGGAATGCTGACCGCTCCTGCGGTGCTGTGGGCATTGAATCCGATTTTTGGATTGTCGACCCCCCAAGAGGCTAGTCCTGTGGCATCTGAAATGAGCACTTTTCCGGCACCCGGTGAGCCTCCGGTAATTTTTACCTGTCCGTTTACTTCCAATTTAGCCGTGGGAGATGGTGTTCCTATGCCCACGTTATCATTATCATAGCGAATCGTGATGGCATCGTCACCCGATTTGAAGTTGAAGAAGCGGAGGTTATTATTATTTAAACTTCCTACCAACCACTGCGCAGAATCTGCCAAGTTAAATTGAATAGCACTTTGATCCGCCAGAGAATCTGTTTTTTCAAGTACAAGAACAGAGCGATTAAAACCGGCTCCTTGCCCTTTTATTCTCATGTAAGCATCACCCGGGTAAGCAATATCAATGTTATAGACAGGCTGTAGGGGGGCGAGCCCGATTCCAATGTTGCCTTGGTTGGTAATACCAATGCGTTGAGTGCCGGCAGTTCCAAAAGATAAGCCAGCGTTTTCATAATTCAGGAGAGAAGCACTGCCCGAACTGTCACTGAAGCCCAGAGTGATACCGTCCAGCAAACCATCTCCTGTAAGCGTTGTTGCGAGTTGCAATTTTGTCAAGCCATTGCTAGCATTCTTTACCACAAAATCATTTACGGGAAATGGAACATTGATACCCACTTTTCCGTCCTGCGATATCACCATGCGCTGTATAGCATTCGTGCCAAATGTGATATCGTTGTTTTCGTAATTCATCAATTGGATCTCCCCTACATTGTTTCGCTGTCCAATCACAAAGCCATCCGTTACTCCTGACCCTGTAACCGAAGAAGTTATCTGAATGGCAGCAGTATCGAACCCATTGCTTACCACTAGCTCGCGCAAAGGTGTTGTGGTTCCTATTCCTACTTTCCCGTTTTCGGTGATGCGCATTCGTTCGTTGGCATTAGTGCCCAATAGCATGGCTTTATTTTCCATGTTCATCAGGTAGGCTGTACCAAAAACATCTTTTTGACCAATGACAAAGCCATCCGTCAGTGTTTGTCCGGTGAGTACAGATGCCACTTGTAGCGTGGTGGGCAATCCGGATTGCGTTATCAATACCAGGTCGCGGCTGGGCGATGCAGTTCCTATGCCTACTAAACCATCTTTTGTAAAACGAATACGCTCGTTTCCGGCAGTGCTTATGGTTAAATATTCATTCTCATAATTGATTAACCCAATGGCACCGGAATCGCTGAGTTGTGTAATAGCAAATCCATCTGTAGAAGAAACGCCTGTAATAGAGTTACTGATTAAAACAGTCGTTTGAGTATCGCCATGCAGATGCAGGTCTTCAGCGGGTGTAGCAATTCCTATACCTACATTTGTTCCATTGTCAACCATTCGTGAATTGCCAAGCGATAGGCTATCCGGAATAAATTTGGCAATATAGTTTAGGCTACCAATAGCCACTCCCGGGCCGGTTGGACCGGTTACTCCGGTTGAACCGGTAGCTCCGGTCATTCCTTGTAATCCTGTAGGCCCTTGTGCACCGGCAGGCCCACTGACACCATCTGCACCTGTTTGTCCTTGCGGACCGGTAAATCCGGTAGGTCCTGTAACACCAGTGGCGCCCGTATTGCCGGTGGGTCCTGCTATGCCGGTAATCCCTTGTGGGCCGGTATCCCCTGCTATTCCGGTTGGGCCTTGTGCGCCTGTAATTCCTGGCGCGCCAGTTACCCCTGGAATGCCTTGTGGGCCCTGTGCTCCGGTTGCGCCTGTAGCTCCCGCGGCTCCTGCAGGTCCTTGCGGGCCAACACTTCCTGTAGCCCCCGTAGAGCCCGTTATGCCTTGTGCACCCGCTGCTCCTGTTGGTCCGGTGTTGCCTTGTGTACCTGTTGCCCCGTTGATTCCGGCAGGTCCCGTATTGCCTTGCGGCCCCGTAGCCCCGGTATTACCGTTTAGGCCGGCTGGCCCCGTGGGTCCTGTAATTCCTATTGCTCCTGTGGGCCCTGTAGCCCCTACTGCACCGGTTGGTCCGGTGGCTCCACCAGCACCATTTCCGGCAGTTTCAGCATATAAGGCGTACGGTACACTGACCAATTGTGTAGAGCCTACTACCAGATAATTAGTTCCTCCCTGTGGGTCATATTCTACTTGAATAAACTTGGGTCCGTTCCCCCATGCGATTGTTTCAAAGTCGCCTTGCGTCACATTGCCTGTTCCTACGAAAGTGGTAAACAGACCAAGGCTATTGGTTTGCAATTGATGTATTTCCTGATACAAAATAGGGCCAGTAATAGAAATGTCGCGGATACTGAATCGAGTACTGATATTTTGGTTGGCCAACACACTTCCCGATGCATCTCGAGCTACTGCCTGATAATTAAATTTTTGGGGAGCTTGCGCAGAGCAAACAATTTGTGCCAGAAGCAAACAAACTGCGAGTAACGTTTTTTTCATCACTACTACTATTTAAGGACGTTTAAAGAATCACGGTTAAAAGTAGTCAGAGGTTTCTGATAAAGGCAGCTATGGGCCTGCGATTTTCTCTTATTGCAATGTTAGTTGTACCAAAAATAGGGGAGTAGCTAAAATTTTCGAATCGTGAAATAAAAAGTAGTCCCTTTCTGTTCGCTGCTGTCAAACCATATTTCGCCATGATAATACTCTACAATTTTTTTGCAGATGGCAAGCCCAATCCCCGTTCCGTCATAGTCGGTTTCATTGTGCAGCCGCTTAAACATTTGGAAGATAGTGGTGGAGTATTCTTGCGAGATACCAATCCCGTTATCATGAATTGAGAAAGTGTAATAGTTCAGTGAGTTGGTCCAATTGATATTGATCTCCGGAGCATCACTTTTGTTGAACTTTAACCCGTTGGAAATAAGGTTTTGAAAAATGTGATAAATGAGCGAGGCATGAACGTTGTTCACTTGAGGCAACTCTTTATTGATATTGATTTTACCATTTACCCCGGTTAATCGCTCCCGCATTTCAAACCGAATGGTATTCACTACATCGTTTAGGTTTACCGGGATGGGTCTGGGTAGGTTAGTGCCTATTCTGCAGTAAGCTAATACATCGTCTATTAATCGTTCCAGTCTTTTAGCGCCTTGGTGAGAGTATCCCACAAATTCTCTTGCTTCTGCGTTTAATTCTGCGCTGTGCTTATTCATCAGTAAGTTCATAAAGCTGCTGATGTTGCGCACCGGAGTTTTTAAATCATGCGAGATGATGTAAGCAAACTGTTCCAAATCACTATTGGACCTTTTGAGCTCCGCTGTTTGTAGCATCATTTGCGCATTAGAAGCCTCTAAATCTGCTTCCGTAATCTTGCTGTATCTAGCCAGTTGATACACCCCCAACAGGGTTAAAAGCATTTGAATTACAACGCCAATTTTGTGTAGCAGCAACTGCTGCTCAGGTAAAAAGTTATGTTCCTTAAAGAGAGGCGATGCAAAGTCGTAAAAGTAGATAAGCAATGCTGGCAGCAAGATGCCGAACAACACTACTCCGACTTCTCTAATGTCATAAATCAGCAGAGGTACAATAACAAACACCATGAAATAATTTTGAACGCTTCCGGCCGGGCCTACGAGTAATGCGTTTAAAAATACTAAGGAGTTAATAGAGAGAATGAAGATTATTCGAGATACATTGACCTTTCCCAACGCATTGAGTCCGATTACACCCAGACTCAAAATACACAAAGCTGCCAGCGATGAAAACCAATACCACTTATCCCAAAAAAGGGCAATACTCAGGTAAATAAAAGTGCCAACAAAGGTGTTAAGAGCAAGGAAGTTGGTGATGCGAATATACTTCTGCTGGTTGTGGTGATCCACAGCGTTAGCCCCTATATTCAACAGTGCGTTGAAGGTAGAGGAAATAGGATTTTGATTATTGGCCAAAACACGCTCCTCAAAACCGGAGGAGTCTTCCACTAAACTAATTTCATTCGCATTTAAACTGTCCGACATAAGCTAAAAAAATAAATACTCTACACTGTGTTTTACTGCACAAATCGAAAAAAGTTACTTGCTTCTCTCAACTAACCGAAGAAAGTATAAATAAAATTATCTGCAAGCGTTTTTTTCTGCTTTAACTGCTTTCTTTGATTTTAGTCTACATAAAATGTTTTTCATCATGCATAGAATTGTCCATTTCATACTACTTATGGGTATCTCACATTTATTAAGTGCACAGTGCGCTATTGACTTCTCTATTCAAACCTCCGGCTTCCATCCCGACACAGGCACTGTTTTACGGGTGGCATGTGCCGGCTCTCAGTACGAAGATTATATACAGATTTATGCTCCTGATACGGTATCCGTTGGTGGTGGATTGTATGCCGTCAACTATGTAAAGCTTGACTCTATCCCAGATTTGCCTGCCGGACTCACATACTCTACCAACCCAATCAACGGTAGTATGGCTGGTGGCGAAAGAGGTTGTGTATCTATTTTTGGCTCAGTAAACGTAGCTCCGGGCATCTATCCGGTTACTATTTTTTACACCGCTAATTTTGAGCTTTTCGGAGGCACTTCTCTGTTTTTTACAGCGCCTTACAAAATTCAGGTGATTAGTGGTACTCCTACATCTTTCACATTTTATGACACTATTTGCTCCTTTGAAACTTATGCCTTTCAAGGTTCTATACTTTCAAGCAGTGGTACTTACTTGGATACACTGACTAACCAGACAGGTTGTGATTCTCTATTAACGCTTCAATTGCTGGTAAAGCCATTTGATACATTAGTTTATCACC
>CAYQRR010000060.1:0-10857 GCA_964419635.1 uncultured Chitinophaga sp.
GCACCGTGTTGTTGCCACGGAAAGAGAACGATACATTGCTTACTCCACCGCTTACATGCGCATGCGGCAGATTTTCTTTTATCCACTTGGCAGCACGAAAAAAATCGACCGCATTTTGACGGTGCTCTTCCATCCCCGTAGCTACCGGAAAAATATTGGGATCAAAAATGATGTCCTCGGGTGGGAACCCTACCTGCCCTGTCAAAATGGTGTAGGCCCGTTTGCAAATTTCAATTCTTCTTTGATACGAATCGGCTTGTCCGGCTTCGTCAAATGCCATCACAATAACGGCTGCTCCGTATTCTTTTACCAGTTTAGCCTGCCGAATAAATTCATCCTCGCCACCCTTTAAAGAAATAGAATTCACAATTCCTTTTCCTTGTATGCATTTGAGTCCGGCCTCAATAATTTCCCATTTAGAAGAGTCTATCATCACCGGCACACGGGCAATGTCAGGTTCGCTTGCCAGCAGGTGCAAAAACTTCACCATGGCTTCCTGTCCATCTATCATCCCTTCATCCAGGTTTACGTCAATTACCTGCGCGCCACCGTCCACCTGTTCTTTTGCAATGGCCAGTGCATCTTCATATCTGTTTTCTTTTATCAGTTTTAAGAATTTGGCAGAGCCGGTTACGTTGGTTCGTTCGCCCACATTCACAAAATTGCTATCGGGGCGAATTTCCACGGGTTCCAGCCCGCTGAGGCGGGTAAAGTGAAATGCCTGTGGAATTTTGCGCGGAGGGAATTTTTTCGCCACCGCTGCAAAAACCCGGATATGGTCGGGCGTAGTGCCGCAGCATCCACCTATAATGTTTACGAATCCACTTTTTACAAAATCTTCCAGAGCTTCTCCCATCATTTCGGGCGTTTCATCATAGCCGCCAAAAGCGTTAGGCAAACCGGCATTGGGATAGGCACTGGTGAAGCAAAGGGCCGTTTTAGAAATAGATTCCATGTGGGGGCGCATATCTTTTGCTCCCAAAGCGCAGTTTAATCCCACGCTAAATGGTTGTGCATGCGCCACCGAAGTGTAAAATGCTTCGGGTGTTTGTCCACTGAGGGTCCTTCCGCTGGCATCGGTGATGGTGCCCGAAATCATGACCGGCAAATCAGTGTTTTTTGCTTGCTGCACCTGGTGTATGGCAAATAAACACGCCTTGGCGTTCAGCGTATCAAAGATAGTTTCCACCAACAAAATATCGGCTCCGCCATCAATGAGTCCGCGGGCCTGTTCGGTATAGGCCTGAACCAACTCATCAAAACTGATGGCCCGAAAGCCGGGGTTATTTACATCGGGCGAAAGCGAGGCGGTACGATTGGTAGGACCAAAGGCACCGGCTACAAACTTCGGTGAAAGATCCTTCCATTTTTGCTGAAAAGCGGCTACTGCTTTTTTAGCTAATCGGGCGCCCTCATAATTAATGCGGTAGGCCTCTTGTTCCAGTTTGTAATCGGCTTGAGCAATCCAGGTTCCGCTAAAGGTATTTGTTTCAATAATATCGGCACCGGCTTCCAGATATTCCAGGTGGATGTTTTCAATAATATCGGGCCGTGTAATGTTCAGCAAATCATTATTGCCCCGAAGGTCGTGAGTGTGGTTTTTGAAATCTTCGCCCCGAAAATCTGCTTCGCTCAACGTGTGGCGTTGAATCATGGTGCCCATAGCGCCATCCAATACGAGAATACGCTGCTGGCAGAGTTTTGTAAGTTGTTGTTTAACGATAGACATAGTATCAAATAGCTGGTAAATAGTAATCGGACAAATACAATTGCCTCTTAAAATTGTTTACAAGAAAGTTGAAGGAAGAAGAAGGGTCGTTCTTATCTTTCAGGAGTTGGCACCTTCTCCCGATTGCAGCGGGAGGGTTGTCAAGACGTCAATGGGCCTGTCCCTCGGTCTTTCTTGATAATTCAATTCTTCAAAGAGCGCGTCAAATATAATGCAATTAGCGGGCAATTAAAACGGATGCTTACATTCGCGCTTCCAAAAATTTGTTGCATGAAGGTAACTGAACACATTGCGAATGCACAGGGTAAAACCCTTTTTTCTATTGAGGTATTGCCCCCTCAGAAAGGTAAAACGATTGACGATTTATTAAGAGTGATAGAGCCTTTAATGGAATTTAAGCCGCCCTTTATCGATGTAACTTATCACCGCGAGGAGTTGATATACAAAAAGCGTTCTGATGGTTTGATAGAAGAAATTCCCTTGCGCAAACGACCCGGCACGGTAGGTATTTGTGCTGCTATCAAAGGCCGGTTTAATGTAGATACCGTGCCTCACTTGGTGTGTGGAGGTTTCACTCCTGAAGAAACAGAGGATGCTTTGTTTACGTTACACTACCTGGGTATCAATAACGTGCTATTGCTGCAGGGAGATTCAGACAAAAACCCGAAAGCAGTGAATCCCAAAAACAATGCGCATAAATACGCTTCAGATTTAGTGTATCAGGTAGCCCGCATGAACCAGGGGAAATTTTTGCATGAGGAAACAGAAAACGAAATGAAAACCAATTTTTGTATTGGTGTAGCTGCTTATCCTGAAAAGCATTTTGAGTCGCCCAACCTCAATACCGACCTCAAATGGCTGAAACATAAAGTGGACTGCGGAGCCGATTATATCGTTACACAAATGTTCTTCGACAATAAAAAGTACTTCGAATTCGTTGATAAATGTAGAGCAGCCGGCATACTGATTCCAATTATACCGGGATTAAAACCGATTGCTCAACGTTCTCAGCTTTCCACTCTGCCACGCATTTTTCACATTGACATTCCGGAAGTGCTGGCTAACGAAGTAGAAAAATGCAAGGACGATAAAGAAGTGAAACGTGTAGGCGTTGAGTGGTGTATACAGCAGTCGAAAGAATTGAAAGCAGCCGGAGCTCCGGTGCTGCATTATTACACTATGAGTCGCAGCGAGGCAACGATTGAAATAGCGAAAGCAGTATTCTAAAAATAAAATGGCAGACAGAAAGCAAACCATACCCGAAGAGATAGCCAATACAATTACCCATGCTGTCGGGGTTCTATTCTGTTTAGTAGGTATGCCCTTTCTTATCAGTTATGCCGCTACAAAGGGAAACAGCACCACCGTTTGGTCGGTGTGCGTTTTTGGCTTTGGCATGTTGATGGTTTATCTTTCCTCCACCTTGTATCATGCCGTGCAGCACTTGAAAACAAAAAAAGCGCTGCAGGTGTGGGATCACATCAGTATTTTCCTAATGATAGCCGGTAGCTATACCCCATTCGTTATCAAATTTATTGATCCGGGCACTGCCACTATTTTTCTGCTTGTAATGTGGGCTCTTGTTTTGTTTGGCAGTTTTCTCAAACTCTTTTATACAGGCCGATTTAAAGTGTTATCGGTAATCGTTTACCTCGCTTTAGGTTGGATGGCTGTATTTATCATTCAACCATTGATTCAAAATCTTCCTGCACCTATTTGGTTTTGGATTATTGCCAGTGGATTGTGTTACACACTGGGGGTTGTTTTTTATTTATGGCACCGACTGCAATTTCACCATGCTATTTGGCACCTGTTTGTGCTTGGAGGCACGGTTACCCACTTTATTGCCATTTACAAGAGCGTGGAGGTGTCGGTTGTTTTTTAGCCACAATCCTTTTTACAAGACACATTACTAATGGCTGGTATACAAGGGTTTGGTTTTTTAAGCCTCATGAAACATATTCGCCCGGTTTCTGGTATAAACAGGGACAAAATTGTTGCAGTCGAAAAATTATACATCGGTGAAATTGAAGGCACTTACAGTATGGTTATCAGCAGTTATATTGTTGATGGTTTTTTCCTCGTTTACATGGAAAAATACTGGCACCAGTGTGACCACTAGCGAAACATGTCCTGAGGACGTTCCGTTTCAGTCGCTGGCCGACTATGCTGCCCAGCGTGCCTATGCTCAAATAGATTCATTTTACCGTTTGCGTCACAAAGCCGGTTTTAACGGTTGTGTTATGATTGCCAAAAACGGAGAGCCGATATACAGCGGAGCTTTCGGATACGCAGATTACAAAAAAGACACGCTCACTACTCAAACCGCTATTCAATTGGCTTCTGTGACCAAAACATTCACCTCCACCGCAATCATGCTTTTAGCCGAAAACGGTTTTTTGTCGGTGGATGATACCTTACAAAAGTTTTTCCCCGACTTTCCCTACAAGGGAATGACCGTGAAGCATCTGCTTACTCACCGTAGCGGTTTGCAGGAATATATTTACTGGGGCAGCGATTATGTGGGTAGTGATGTAAAATACCTGACAAACGAAAAGTTGCTGCAGACAATTATTACTAAAAAGCCACCCTTGCGCTGGCGGGTAGATTTAAAGTTCACTTATTGCAATACCAATTATGCTTTGCTGGCTTCCGTAATAGAACACGTTACCGGTATGAGCTACGCAAAATTTATGAACGATGTGATTTTTACACCACTTGGAATGACCAGCACGTTCGCCTACACCTTGGAAGACCCCACTCTTCTTTGCGGTGCCAAATGTTTTGACAGCCGGTGGCGTGTGTGGAAAGAGATAATGAGCGATGGTGTATTAGGTGACAAGGGCATTTACTCTTCGGTGGAAGACATGCTAAAATGGGACAAGGCTTTGCGTAATGGCATGGTGCTTAACGAAGCTTCACTGAGCGAAGCCTACAAGCCGCGCAGTTTTGATCGTTACTCTTTTGCCGGGGAAAAAGATAGAAACTATGGCTACGGCTGGCGGATGATTAAGCAAACTGATGATAATTATCTGATTTACCACAATGGTAACTGGCATGGCTGCAACAACGTATTTGCCCGCGACCTGAAAGGTGGCTACACCATCATTGTGTTGGGCAACAAGGCCAATGAAAATAACTACTGGACGCAGCCTGTTTGGGATTTTCTGACCAAGATGAATATGGTGGAAGATGTGGCTGAGGTGCAGTAAATCTTGCTGCAATTGAACGTTGGTTTATACTATCATTGCACCACCAAAAATTAGCTGGATGACAACGTTTAACAAAGAGCAGGTGCTGGCTGACCTCAAGAACTGGAATAAGCTGCTGAAGCAATACCAGATACCCAATACCCGAGAGGCACTCCTTCAACTCACGAACAGTTTTAGTTTTTACATAGCCTTGCTTGCATTACAACTGTATTTGTTTGATAAATCGGTGTTGCTGTCGGCTCTGGTAGCCATATTGAATGGTTTTATTCTGGGGCGCATTTTTATCATTCAGCACGATTGTGGACACAAATCGTTTACGCGATATAAAACGCTCAATGATATTATAGGCACCGTGTGCAGTATCTGCACGTTGATACCGTACGAATACTGGGCAAAGAACCACAGTTTTCATCACGCGCACAATGGCCAACTTGAGTTCAGCGACATTGGCGATATTGAGTGCTTGTCGGCCGAAAAATATGCATCACTAAGTTGGAAAGGTAAGTTATGGTATCGCATTTATCGAAACCCGTTTTACTTATTCACCATTGGCGGATTTATTTACGTGGTGATTTATAACCGCTTCGCCTTTTTAAAAGACGAGCCTTTCAAAAAAGTGCGTAAAAATGTGCTTATCAGCAATCTGTTGTTTGTGAGCACTTATGCTCTAATGGCATGGCTTATTGGCCCTACTCGTTTTCTGGTAGTCCAGTTTATCAACTTACTATTTTTTGGCACCTACGCTTTGTGGTTTTTTTACATTCAACACCAATACGAAAACATATACAAGAGCGGAAAGGACAATTGGGACTATGTAATTGCAGCCGTTAAGGGGAGTACTTATTACAAACTACCACGTATTGGCCACTGGCTCACCGGCAACATCGGTTTTCACCACATACACCATTTGTCGCCCACTATACCTAACTATAATTTATCACGCTGCAATCGCGAAAACCCGGTATTTGAAAAACATACCAACGTTATTAGCTTTTGGCAAAGTCTTAAAACCGTACAAGCCAACCTGTGGGATGAACAGCGCCAAAAAATGATTTCTTTTGGAGAATATGCCCGCATCAAAAAGCGGTACATAACAAAGGCTTAATTAGTGTCATATTTTTTAACCAATCTTGCGGTCTTTCCACCGGTATTTTCCAGTCAGACTGAGCACTCCGATAAAAGTGACATAGAGTATGTGGAGTGCCTCCACCACCGGGAAAACGAATAGCAGTGTAAACTTTCGAAAAAAGAAAAGTAGCGGGAGGTTAAAAAGCAAGTCAGCAAAAATTTTGGTGCCGGCCGCAATTGCCAGGGGCAACCATGCATAGTCTACCAACTGAATGGCATGAGCTGCGCTGATAACAATAAACAGATTAAAAACATAAGCCAGATATAACACCCAAGCGCTAGGATTGCTGCCAAACTGTGTCGATTTGGAGATCCAACGCACCCGCTGCGCTACAAACCCACTAACCGTTTTCTCGGGCCGGGTAAATACACAGGCCTCGCGATTTTTTACATAACCAATGGCATCACTGTAGTGCGCATTTATTTTCTGCATCAAAAAAATATCGTCACCCGTAGGTACCTCGTGGTTGCCTTTAAAGCCTTCTACTTCATGGAAGGTGTTTTTGGCATACATCAGATTAGCTCCATTACACATCGTAGGAAATCCATTGCGGATAGTGGCTCCCGTAATCCCCGAGAGGCTGATTACATCCAGCTGCTGAAAAATTTCAACGGGTAGTAATGCAGGCTTCATCAATATGGGACCGGTCACCAGTTTGAAATGGTGGCGAACAAAAAAATCTACCATCGCACGGAGCCAACCCGGGCCGGCTGTGCAGTCGCCATCGGTGGTGACTATCAACTCACCCTTTGCATTTTTAATGCCCAGGGCAATAGCTTTCTTTTTGTTGGGCATGTACTCTCCGGGGTTGCCGAGATAATGCTGGAGGTTGAGCACTGTCAGATTTTTTTCTGCAATTTCTTTTGCCAACCGTATAGTGGGGTCAGTGCTGTAGTCGTCTATCACAATTACTTCGAAAAGATGTTTGGGATAGGTTTGATTAAAGATACTTTGGAGGCAAGCCTGAATATTTTCACTTTCGTTTCGCACCGGAATAATAATGGATACGAAAGGGAGTTGTTTTTCATCAACATCTACGGTTTCGTGCCGTTTTAAGCGCAGCCACCCTACGAGAAAATAAAGTACCAGCGCCAAGTATAAGGCGGAAAGCACAACTGATATGAAGAATATGGGGCTAAACATTGCGAGCGCGAAATAGAAAAAAACATCATTAGAGGATGTAAAAAATACGCACAATACTTTGTGTTACGGCACAGGATCGTAACCGCTGCCTCCCCAAGGGTGGCAACTACTAATTCGCTTTAAAGCCAGCCAGGTACCTTTGATAGGACCATGTTTAGAAATAGCTTCCAGAGCATAGGCCGAGCAGGTGGGCGTATAGCGACAAGAGGGAGGTAGCAAGGGCGAAAGGAATAATCGGTAACCCTTTATTGGTAGCAGGAGCAGTGTGGTGAAAATGCTTCGTATCATTTGGCCGCTGCTTTTTTGAGACAAAACGCTACTTCACTCTGTACAGTATAAAAATCAGGTAGCTGGCGCCCTTTGTATACCCACATAAGAGCCAGGTGGCGTTCTGCAGCCACCAATTCCGTATAAAACGAAAACTTTTGTAGTCTATAAGCCTCTCGAAGCAGCCGCTTCACCCGGTTTCGGTCGGTGGCACGCTTAAAATTTCTTTTCGGCACCGAAAAAGCTACTTGTGCAGGGTATAGGATGGGTAGAGGGTGCTCCAAATAAACAAGGGTAAACCCGTTGTGTGAAACAGATTTACCCTCTTTAAAAAGTATATCAATTACTTTCCTGCTCTTCAGATGCTCTGAACGGGTGAGGGTATAGCTGCCCTGCAGCCTGTTCAGGTCAAAGCTGACCGAACCGGAAATATTACTTGAGTCTCTTCTCGTCTGAAACGGTGAGTTTCTTTCTTCCTCTGCCCCTTCTGCGCGCAAGAACTTTTCTTCCATTTTTTGTGCTCATTCTTTCTCTAAAGCCGTGTTTGTTTTTTCTCTTTCTGCGGCTGGGTTGAAACGTCATTTTCATAATCTAAAGTATTATGTTTTTTATAAAAGGACGGCAAAAATAAAAACTCCGTGCAGTCTACATAGAGTTCATAAAAACTCTTTCGCCTTAGTTTGCCGCTTTTTACAACCAAAACCCTACTTTTGACGTCTTTCTGCACCTTTCACGCAAAACTGAGTCCCTTGAGTACATTTTACCTTCGTGCCCTGCTTTTGTTTTTTGCAGTGCTTCCTTTCAGCAATCAAATCCGCGCCTCGCACGCTATGGGTGCAGATTTGCAATATCAATGTTTGGGTGGCAACCAGTATCGAGTCACGTTACGCTTTTACCGCGACTGTTCGGGTATAGCGGCCCCCGGAAGTGCACAGGTGAGTATCAGCGCACCCGGTTGCCCGGGCACCAGTACCATTTCTCTTACCTTAAACATGAATAATGCGGTGAATTGTCCTCCGGGTAGCACCAATGGGTGCGAGGTATCTCAGTTGTGTCCGGCTCAGCTTTCGCAAAGTGCCTGTAACTGGTCCGGCTCCGGTGCAGCTCCTTATCCGGGAGTAAGGGTGTATGAATACACCGGAGTGGTTACCTTGCCTGCCGCCTGTTCCAACTGGCGCATCCGATTTAGCGAGTGCTGTAGAAATGCAGCCATCAATAACTTGACAAACGCATCGGCTAACGACCTTTCCATAGAGGCGATTATCAATAACAACATAGACCCTAATACCGGACAACCCTATTGCAATAACTCAGTAGCGTTCAGCACTTTGCCGGTGCCCTTTGTGTGTGCCAATTCGGATGTTACCTACAATAATGGTGCGGTGGATGTAGATGGCGATTCTTTGGTTTACAACATGATTTACCCATTAGGGAACACCTTTGCTCCTATGACCTTTAATGGCGGATGGAGTGTCACCAACCCGGTGAAGACGACTCCGGTAAACACGTTTGCTTTTAACTCCACCAACGGTCAAATGGAGTTTAGACCATCGGGACAAGAAGTAGATGTATTGGCGGTAAGAATAGATGAATATAGAAATGGAGTGCTGGTGGGCTCTACCATGCGCGATATGCAAGTAACTATTCTCAACTGTGCAATCTCTATTCCTGATCAGGAACCAATTACCAATGTTCAAAATGGTAACCAGGTAGATTCGCTGAGCGTGCAGGTGTGTCCGGGCACTCCATTGCAGTTTGATATTTTGTGCACAGACCCTGCTAATCACAACCTCACACTCACCAGCAACATCAATGCTGTTCCATCAGCCATACCCGGAGCCACTATGGTCCAAATAGGTTCTGGCGATAGTGTGATTGCCCGCATTAACTGGACTCCCTTGGCGGGGGACACCGGCTGCCATAACTTTTTAATTACTACTGAAAATGATGACTGCCCTATCAATGGTGCTTACACACGAGTGTATTCCATTTGTGTGTTCACACAGGTAAATCTATTGTCGGCCAGTACCACTTTTTGTGGCACACCGGTGCAACTGACTGCTACCGGGGGTTCCAACTATCAGTGGACACCTTCTACGGGTCCCAATGCAGTATCTAACCCTAATGTCCTAAACCCCACCGTATCACCGGCTACTGATCAGATGTATTACTTCACCTCCGACTGCGGAACCGATTCGGTGTTTGTGCAAAGCGATCCACCGTTTTTGTATGATGCAGGCCCGGGCGGAACCATTTGCCAAAACGGTCAGTTGCAGTTGAATGCCACTACTGATAACTTATACGCACCATACTCTTATCAGTGGATGCCCTCTGCCGGATTATTGGATCCTATTGCAAACGTTCCCAACGATACTGTGCCCAACCCGGTAGCCACTCCCTTGGTAACTACTAAATATAAGTTGTATGTAACCGGTGCCAATGGTTGCACCAACGTGGATTCTGTGCTGGTGACGGTGGCAGGTGTGGCCCCCAACATAGTTGCTAAAGCGCAGCCCACGGCTGTTTGCCCCGGTGATGATGTGCAGTTGAATATTGTTACCAATCCGCAGAGTTGCGGAATAGGACCTACGTTGTGCAGCGGCTCGCCAGATATTATTACAGTAGGTACAGGAACAGGAGTTATTCCGGCAGGTTCACCCACACAGTATCCTACCATTTACGGTCACTACAGTAAAAGTGCGCGTCACCAATTTTTGTTTACTGCCGCTGAATTGCTGGCACAGTTAGGTTCAGGCGGGCAGATTAAAGAACTCTCCTTTTACGTAGATAATATTGCCACCGCCAATGATGTGATTCAGAATTTTGAAATAAAAATGGCCTGCACCCAGGCAAACGCACTCAATAGTTGGCAGCCCAACCTGGTGACCGTTTTTACGCCTAAAAACATAAACATGGGGCCCACCACCAATACCGGTTGGAAAACCCACGTGCTTGATTTTCCTTACGACTGGGATGGCACTTCGAACCTTGTTATTGATGTTTGTTTTAATAATGCCTCCGGAAGTGTGCTGAATGCCAAAATGCGCATGACTCCCACTGCCTTCAATTCTGTTTACTATTCGCGGGGAAATTCGGTGCAGTGCGGTACTACCGGAACTCCCACTGTGGCAAACACCCGCCCTAACACCCGCTTCAGTTTTTGTGTAACAGATGTTTCTAACTTACCTATCGCCTGGACCCCCGCTACGGGTCCCAACGCCCCTGTCCCAACGAATATTGTAGATCCGCTTGCTACCCCCACTTCACCAGTAGTATACCATGTAGACGTAACAGATTCCAATGGATGTGTCAGTAGCGATTTCGTATATGTGAACGTGGATACCTCGCTTCGGTTTTATGCATTTCCCGAGGATACA
>CAYQRR010000061.1:0-10853 GCA_964419635.1 uncultured Chitinophaga sp.
CAAGTAGGTTGCAATGGCGGTGCAAACGGTGCCGTGGATATTACCGTGCAGGGCGGGGTGTTCCCTTATAGCTTTGCCTGGAGCAACAGCGCCACCACCGAAGACATCAACGGACTAAGCGGAGGAACTTATACCGTAACCGTGACCGATGCTAATGCCTGCACCATTACGGCCTCGTTCACCATTACAGAACCTTCTGCTATTACTTCGTCTATTGCAGGAACCAACGTAACCTGCAACGGAGCCTCCAACGGTGCGGCTAATTTGAGCGTATCCGGAGGAACCACTCCTTACACTTATCTGTGGAGCACTTTCCAAAGCATAGAAGATTTGAGCAACATCGGAGGTGGTTTATACTACGTCATTATCACCGATGCCAATGGTTGCGAAAAGAGAGACTCTATCCTTATCACAGAACCAGCCGCCTTAGTGTTAAGTCAAACAATCACCAATGTAAACTGTAACGGGGCATCAACCGGCAGTATCGATTTATCGGTGAGTGGTGGAGTAACTGCGTATACTTATCTCTGGAGCAACGGCAGCACCTCTCAGGACCTTTCCGGTCTGGCTGCCGGCATCTATACAGTAACGGTTACAGATGCAAATGCCTGCACCGCCAGCAGCACTGCTACTATCACCCAACCAAATGCGCTGGCGCTGAGCGGAAGCACTACGAATGTTTCCTGCAATGGCGGCAGCAACGGGGCCATCCAAATTTCAGTGACGGGTGGCGTATTCCCATACACATATTTATGGAGCAATACTTCTACCAACGAAGATCAGTCGGGGCTGGCTCAGGGAAGCTATACCGTAACCGCTACCGATGCCAATGCCTGCACCATAACCGCTACTTTCACGCTTACACAACCAACTGCCCTTACCTCGTCTGTAGTGGCGGTAGATGTAACCTGCCATGGAGCCAACAACGGCTCTGCAGATTTGAGCGTAAGTGGTGGTGTAGCGCCTTATACCTTCTCCTGGAGCAATTTCCAGGTAAGCGAAGATTTGGCCAACCTGGACGGTGGAGTTTACTTTGTTAGCATCACCGATGCCAATGGATGCGTGCGCAGAGATTCAGCAATAATTGCTGAACCAACCCTGCTTCAGCTTTCAGTCGCTGTTACCAATGTAGCTTGCAGCGGAAGCAATACAGGCGCGGTAGACCTCACCGTATCGGGTGGTACTCCGGGCTATTCATACATCTGGAGCAATGGCGCTACCACACAAGATTTGAGTTCGGTAGGGGCCGGTACTTATGTAGTGACCGTAACAGATGGAAACAACTGCACCGCTACTATCTCTGCCATCATCACACAGCCTAATGGCTTGTTGGCCTCCGGTAACAAAAATGACGTTTTGTGTGCGGGCGGAAACGATGGAATCATTAATCTGAGTGTGAGCGGTGGTGTTACCCCTTACACCTTTGCCTGGAGCAATACTGCCACTACCGAAGATTTGAACGGTCTGTTAGCGGGCACTTACACTGTAACCGTTACCGACAACAACCTTTGCACCACTACGGCTTCCTTTACCATTACCGAACCTTCGGCTATTGTATCCGGTGTAACAGGAACCAATGTATTGTGCTTTAACGCAAACAATGGAGCAGCTGACCTGACGGTGAGTGGTGGTGTGGCCCCATATTCATTCTTCTGGAGCAATTTCCAGGGTTCTGAGGATTTGGCTAACCTGGATGGAGGCATTTATTACGTAGTAATTACCGATGCGAACGGTTGCACTAAACGTGACTCGGTTATTATTCAAGAGCCTACACAACTTGTATTGTCTACACTAAACACTAACATTTCTTGTTTCAACGCCAATAACGGCAGCATTGATTTAACCGTGGCAGGCGGCACCGCAGGATACACTTACCTGTGGAGCAATGGTGCCATCACCGAGGATTTGAACAACTTGCCGGGCGGCACCTATGTGGTAACGGTGACTGATTTCAACAACTGCACCGCAGTTACTTCTTCCATCATTGTAAACCCATCGGAGCTCAGCACCAACTTTGTGATTGCAACACCACTCTGCTGGAGTGATGCCAATGGCTCTATTGACCTGATACCTACCGGTGGCACACCTTCCTACACTTACTTGTGGAGCAATGGTGCCATTACCGAAGACATCAGTAGTTTGGTTGCCGGAGTTTACACCGTCACCCTCACCGATGTAAAAGGGTGCACAGATACCACCATCATCACGGTTACAGAACCGGACCCACTGGTTACGTCCGGATTTATTACTAATGTAAGTTGCTTTAACTCCGGCAATGGCTTCATTGACATTACCGCTTATGGAGGAACCCTGCCATATGAGTATTTATGGTCGCCCGGTGGTCAATCTACCGAGGACATTGGAGGATTATCCGGTGGCACGTATGTAGTAACCGTTACCGACTTTAATAATTGCTCCGTGGCTTCCCTTTACACTGTATTGGAACCAAGCGCGCTTGCTTTAAATCTGGTAGCGACCAACGTATCCTGTAACGGAGGCACTAATGCCACCATTACCGCTCTGCCGGGCGGTGGCACCACTCCTTACCAATACTTATGGGATGATTTTACCTCCGATTCGGTGAGAACAGGATTAGGTGCAGGGTATTATGTGTTACAAATCATTGACAGCAACGGTTGTGTCATATTCGACAGTGTGGCCATCACCGAGCCTTCACCTATCACCCTTAGCGGAATTGTTACCAATGCACTTTGCTATGGCGACAGCACCGGAGCTATTGATATTAACGTAGCCGGAGGAGCGGGCAACTATGGTTATGCCTGGAATAGCGGAGATGTAAGCGAAGACCTGAACGGAAAACCGGCCGGCACCTACACTGTGGGTGTTACCGATGCTAATTTCTGTCTGGTGTCCGCATCCTTCACTATTCAGCAGCCTACGAAGATTAACCTTCAAATCCTGACCGATCAACCGGGATGCTTCGGAAGCAACAATGGCTCCGCATCGGTGATTGCCACCAACGGAAATGCTCCTTACACCTTCGCCTGGAATACATCCCCTGCGCAAACAACGAACACCGCTGGAAATCTGGCAGCCGGCACTTACCTGGTAACGGTAACCGATGCTTCTTCTTGTGCGGTAGTGGATTCTGTAACACTCAACCAACCAAGTGCGATAACGGTGACTACCAGCACGCAGGGGGCCAAGTGTTTCAATACTTCATCGGGCCTTGTGGCACTGAGTGTAGCAGGCGGACAGGCTCCGTACATTTACGAATTGAATGGCACCATTCAATCGTCTGATACGTTTGTAGGGCTCTTGCCCGGCAATTATATTGCCGTAGTGAGTGATATTAACGGATGTGAAGGCAGCACTTCCTTCACTATTGCCCAGGCGGCTCAAATTTCCGTTTCCCTTTCTGCTACGCAGCAGGTATTGCTCACCGGCATGAGCACCCAGTTGATTGCGAATGCAACTTCTACTTCACCGGTGGTTAATATCTTCTGGACACCGGATTCGGTAGTGGATTACTCGCTGTGTGCCGACCCGCAAAATTGCAGTTCGCCCTACGTAAGTCCGCCAAGCAGCACCATCTTCACGGTTACCGTCATGAATAGCGATTCCTGCTATGCCAGCGATACTATATCGATATTTGTGAACAACGAGGCTTCCAAATTTATACCGACTGCATTTACACCAAACGGTGACGGATTGAATGACCGTTTTGAGTTTGATGCGTTAGGGGCTAAAAACCTGGAAGTAAGTGTATTCAACCGTTGGGGAGAGCGAATTTACTACAACCCTTCGCAGCAGAATGGTATTTCAGGAAGCTACGGATGGGACGGAACAAAAGGTGGAGTGAAGGTGCCGGCAGACACCTATGTTTACAAGATTCTAATCACCTACTTTGATGGCACTACCAAAGAAGTGGAAGGAACAGTGACCTTGATGAACTAAACCACCGCTTACCACTACAAATAAAAAAGCCCTCTTCGGAGGGCTTTTTTATTTCGTTCCTGCAGCAGGCTTAGTCTCTGTATTGTTCAATCACCTGCATCACTGCTGCATCATCCAATAGTGTGTTGTCCATTTCAAAAATAATCGCGTGTTCATCAAAATTGGTGAGCAATCCTTTTTCCAAATTCAGCAGCGCTTCATGACGGTTACCCACTTGAAAATAAAACACGCTTTTGATGTAAAACAAATCGGCACTCGCCTCATACTTCATTTCCGCCTCCGATAACACCTGAAAAGCCTTTCTGAAATTCTCCACATTAAAATATGCCGTAGCCAGATTCACCCAATTTTGTTTGGTCTGTGGGTCCAGCTGAAAAATCTTTTCAAAAATCTCCAACGCTTTGTCGCCCTCCTCGGTGCTGATATACGCATCGGCCAGTGCCGCCAGGTAATCCACGTTATCGCGATTGAGTTTCACGGCCCGCTCAAAGGAATGGATAGCCTTATTCCACTTATCTTCCATTCGGTAGGTTTCGCCTATTCTGTAAAAAGCTTCATCATAATACGGATCCACGGTAATGGCCTTTCGCAGATACGCTCTGGACCTGGATAAATCCTGCATCTGCTCATAGACCTCCGCCACTTTGAGATACAACTCTTTGTTTGGTTTTGAAATTTTGATGGCCTCCAGATAAAAGGCCAGCGCCTTATCATATTGGTGCACCGTAAAATGCACATCGCCACAGCAGATATAAGCCGGCTCAAACTTTTCGTCAATAGCAATCACGAACTCAAAGGCCTCCAAAGATTGATCATAATCACCGGTTCCGGCATAGGCATGGCCCAGGTTAAACCAGGCTAAATGCGCATAGGGATTCTCTTCAATGAGCGCGCTGTGAAACACAATACTCTCGTGATATAACTCCAGCAATTCGGTGCAGAACCACATACGGTTGAGCGCTTCTTCGCTGGTGGGGTTCTCGTGCAAAGCGAGTTTCAAAGAGTCCACCACATCGGTATATCGCTCCTGGTCCTCCAGAATATCGGCTTGCTCCAGATAGAGCTCGCACCGGTCATCGGGGTCGGTAGCCATTTGCAGCGCCCGCTCCACTTCATCGGCTGCCAGCGCATGAAACCCCTGCCACAGCAACACATCGGCCCGTATTAAAAAGATATTGACATCGTTGGGGTCCAGCCCCTCGGCAAGGTCCAGGGCTGCAATAGCATCATCAAAGCGTTTTTGATTGGCCAGTATCTCTGCCTTCTTGGATTGAAAGAAAGAAGAGAATCGATATTGAGCAATGGCATGCTCCAAAACCTTCAGGGCCTTTCCAGGTCTGCCGTTGTCCTGATAAAACTGAATGATAGACTCAAAACTCTCTTCGTCAAAAAAAACAGATTGTTTGTTCTTCTCCGCATCCTCATACCGGCTCACCAACTCAATAACATCTCCAAATGATGGTTCCTGAAATTCATTTTCTTCCATAACCCTGGATTTAGTGAACGAAAATAGTTTCGCTGATGGAACAAGAACGATATCACCAGCGCTAACCGAATATAAACCTACAACGAACGGATGGCCTATTCATTTTTCAACAACAGAAAAAGAAAGTGCAATTTTTAAGGCAACCACCGCACTACTCCGCAGAACGGTTTGTGGCTTTAGCGGACTTCGTATTTTTTAATGTATAAAACTGAAAGCCCACCGCAAAGGTCAATCCGTGTGTAAACTCCGGAGCACTGGCCGAAACCACGGTGCGCAGTTGCTTGAGCGAATAGATGTTTCGCATGCCATCATAAAAAACCCCCAACTCAATGGCCGCGTGTTTATGCAGGAAGAAAGAAAAACCGGGACCAAAGCGCCACGAGATATTGGAGACACTCAGATATACCTCATTTTTATCGGTGGGGTCGCGGGTTAAATTGATGCCAAACGAAGGGCTGGCATGAAAAAAGAAAACGGATTTGGAACCGGTCTTCACATTGGCACGAAGGGCCGGACCTATGCTGAATATATTTTGTGCTGTAACGATGGTTTGCGTGGGTTCGGTTCTTTTAGCATAGTAATGGGCAAAGGAAAACTGCCCGCCAACGGCCAAGGGTTTAAGGACCGAATACAAAGCAGTAGGCGCTACCGAGAACTGAATGTCGGTGGTGGTCTTATCTACTTTCCGGAACTGAAAACCCGCGCTGCCCCCCAGCATCACGCTCCCTTTTTCAATTTGAGCCATAGCCCCCACACTACTCAGCAACAAGCCCATCCATAACAGCTCTTTCAGCATACCCATTCCGTTTTATGGATGAATGTAAAAACCATTCTGGTTAAACGGAAAATCTATTGTAAGATTGCTGCATGAAAAACATATTAAAGCAACTCCGAATTCAGGCCGAAAACAAAGGCACCTCCACCGGTAGCCGCTGGATGAAAAGCAAGTCCGAAACCATCTCTTCCTCCTCCCCGGTAGACGGCAAACATATTGCCTCGGTGAGTGTGACCACTGCCAAAGACTACAGCGAAGTAGTGGCAACGGCTTCCAAAGCGTTTGATGTTTGGAAAAATATTCCGGCTCCCAAGCGTGGTGAAATAGTAAGACAGATAGGCGATGAACTCCGAAAATATAAAGCTCCGCTGGGCAAGCTGGTGTCCTACGAAATGGGAAAAAGCCTGCAGGAAGGCTTAGGCGAGGTGCAGGAAATGATCGACATCTGCGATTTTGCCGTAGGCCTATCGCGGCAGCTGCACGGCCTTACTATGCACAGCGAGCGCCCCAATCACCGCATGTATGAGCAATGGCACCCCATGGGTATTGTAGGCATTATTTCGGCCTTTAACTTTCCGGTGGCGGTGTGGAGCTGGAATGCTGCGCTGGCCTGGATATGTGGCGATGTATGCATTTGGAAGCCCTCCGAAAAAACACCCCTGTGTGGCATAGCCTGTCAGCAAATAGTGGCCGAAGTATTTAAGCGCAACCAGCTTCCCGAAGGCATTTCCTGTGTGGTCAATGGCGATTATCAGGTAGGCGAATGGATGGCCAAAGACACGCGCATCCCCCTGCTATCGGCCACCGGTTCCACGCGCATGGGCAAGTTAGTAGCCCAAAATGTGGCCGCCCGCCTGGGGCGCAGTTTGCTCGAACTGGGAGGAAACAACGCCATCATTCTCTCCAAAGAAGCGGATATAGACATGGCTATGGTGGCCATCGTGTTTGGTGCGGTGGGCACAGCCGGGCAGCGATGCACCACCACGCGCAGGCTCATCATCCACGAAAGCAAATACGAAGAGGTGAAGAAAAGATTGGTAAAAGCCTATGGCCAGCTCAAGATTGGCAATCCGCTCAACGAGAAAAACCATGTGGGCCCGCTGATAGATACGCAGGCAGTGAAAATGTATGAAGCGGCCATTACCTCGGCCAAAAGTGAAGGCGGCAAGGTGCTGGTAGCCGGTGGCGTGCTGAAAGGAAAAGAATATGCGAGTGGCTGCTACGTGCGCCCCTGCATTATTGAAGCAAGCAACGAGATGTCTATCGTGCAGCACGAAACCTTTGCGCCCATTCTCTACGTGATGAAATACAAAACCATAGAAGAAGCCATTGCCCTGCAAAACGGAGTAGTGCAGGGATTATCTTCGGCCATCATGACCAACAACCTGCGCGAGGCCGAAGCTTTTTTGTCTGTAAACGGCAGCGATTGCGGTATTGCCAACGTAAACATTGGCACCAGTGGTGCCGAAATCGGTGGCGCCTTTGGCGGAGAAAAAGAAACCGGTGGCGGACGAGAGAGCGGCAGCGATGCCTGGAAAAACTACATGCGCAGGCAAACCAACACCATCAACTACGGACACAAACTGCCACTGGCACAGGGCATAAGGTTCGAACTATAAAAAAAACGCGCTGTATTTTCCCAACACAGCGCGCCACACCCCGCGTCCATCCTTTATTTAGAAGCCGTCAGTTTTTCTACATCGTTGTTGACGGATAATACCAGCAGGCAGGTAGCGGTGCAAAACACCGGACTGGTGATGCAGTGATGTCCGTTCCAGCTGCCATCCTTGTTCTGTATGCTCAGCAAGCGGCCACTCGTGTTATCATACCATTTTTTCCAGCCGTTGTCTTTGGCAATAATCATTCCCTCTCCGGTTTGCAAAAAGCTTAAGAACTCCTCTCCTCCGTTGTTGCCAAAGCCGCTGATTACTTCGTCTCTTTGCGCCATATCTGCTGCAGCCACGTTAATGTCGTAGGCGGTGGCCAGTTTCATCGCCTTGCTGGGCGCTATGCCGGCTTTCTGCAGATTATCGGCAGTAATGGCATCGCTCTTCTTCAGCTTGCCTTCGCGCTTGGCCTGGTCTACCAGCTCGCGCGCGTCGCGCGCCTCGGCTGCACTGGCCCGGGCAGAACCCGATACCGAATACAGCACCACGCCTGCCCCCAGGTCGGTGTTCACGGTTTTGGTGTTCACATCAAAGTTGTCTTTCTGAAACTGACGTGCCCGCTCCAGCGATTCTTCCTCCACCTTCACTCCTTTCTGGCTGGCCGACTCCAGAGCATTATTGGCAAAAGAAGATTGCAACACCCCCGCCCAGCCACTTCCGCGCATGCTGCCATTGCTGCTTTGTGCCTTTTGAATTTTGGCCACACATTTACCAATGCAGCCCTTCACTTTATTGGCGCGCACGGCATCATTGCCCAGATAATCCAGCACATTGGTCAAAAACTGGGAGGTGAGCACCACATCAATGTTTTCGCCCAGTTTAATCTGTGGCTGTGTGCCCTTAAGCGAGGTAATGTTTAAATCATTCTCGGGCGCGTTTTCTACCGCGGCTATCAAAAAGTTTAAAGCCTTGTTTACCTGCGAAGCATACTCTCCACTGGTGGGCGTATTCTGGCAGCGCAGCAAAGCCATGGCTACCATAGCCGTAGTGGCCGGGTCGCTTTTTACGGCATGTGGGTCCATCACCTGCTGGTTGTAATGGCTGCCTGCTCCCCATCCGCCATCCTGATTTTGCGCCTGAGCCATCCAGCGCAGACCCTCCACAATGCCGGAGGTTACTTTCTGCGGTGTTTTATAAACAAAGAAAGAGTCGCTTTTTTATTAGCCAAAGACGGGTTTAAATACGCCGCCCGTGGGGGGGGCCGGGGTCTTTTTTTCGGCAGTCGCCAGGTGCCCGCGCTGTGTGCTCGCCACGGCAAGGGGTTTGCCGGCTGCTGTACGGGTTTCTTTTTTAAGCGTGAAAGCAGCTATGCCCGAGGCAGTGATGCAGAAAATGATAACGGAGAAGAGCCCTGCCAGTTTGTTGTTCGGTTTCATAAAATTGTTTTTTAAGGTGAATGAATGTTGAACACTGCTGAGATGCAGCACGTTTCATTCTTCCATAAAAAACAGCTTGTGAAGAGGTGTTAAGGGAACTTAGGACTTAAGGAAAACAAAACGAATGGAGTGAAACAATGCACACGTCTTTGAGGAATGATGGGGGTGTTGCATGATAGCAGTAAGCCCCATCCGGGACGGATGATGAAGGGAGAGACTTCCTGATTCTGGAAACTTACAAGCCGCGCTGTGATAGACCCGGATGAGCAAGCGCGCATCAAGGTAAAAAAGCAGATACCAGCGAATATCTGTCTGCACTGAGACCATCCGTACCATCGCCCAATTGGCCATATCGGTTGAAGCCGCTGCCCCAAATGCTGTTGTCTGTTTTTACTACCATGTGATGGCCCCCACCGGCACTGATCGCTTGTATACCCTCTGCAACTTTTAATAAGCCGTTAGAAGGTGTATTAGTGCCATTGCCCAGCTGCCCATATTGATTGAGCCCGCAGGTCCAGAGCGACTGGTCGCTTTTTAAAACCATGGTGCTAAAGTAGCCGGCACTCACGGCCTTTACTCCATCGCTCACCTTTGCAAGTGTGTTACGGTCGGTATAGGTGCCATCGCCCAGTTGCCCTTCCACATTTCGGCCGCAGGTCCACAGCGATTGGTCGGTTTTAATCACTGCCGTGTGGCCGAAGGATGCGCTGATACCGGTAACCCCCTCGGCTATTTTCACCAGCGTATTGCTGTTGCTATTGGTACCGTTACCCAATTGTCCGTGTATGTTTTCGCCACAAGCCCACAACGATTGGTCGTTTTTTATAATCAGGCTGTGATTGCTTCCGGCAACGGCTACGGCCACTCCTTCGGCTATTTTTCGCAAAGACCAGGCATTCAGATTCGTGCCATCGCCTAATTGCCCTTCGGTGTTTCGGCCACAGGACCAGAGCGAGTTATCCGTTTTAATCACCAGCGTGTGGTTCAGGCCCGCACTCACCGCCTTTACCCCATCGGCAATTTTTACAAAGGCCGTTCGGTTGGTCACGGTGCCATCGCCCAACTGACCGTAATCGTTTTCGCCACAGGCCCACAGCGAATGGTCGGTTTTAATCATCATGGTGAAATACGCCCCGCTGCTAACGGCTTTTACTCCTTCGGTAATTTTATAGAGTGCATTGCGGTCTATGGTTGTGCCATCGCCCAGTTGCGCAAAAGTGTTATTGCCACAGGCCCATAGCGTGTTATCGGTTTTTAATACCATGGTAAAATAATTGCCGGCACTTATCTTATGATAAGCATCTGTTTTTGGCGACTCTTTTTTGCAGGCAGAAAAGAACAACGCAGCGGCACATAACAGCGATAAAAGCAGGAAGCGATTTTTCATAGCGCGTGGGGTTGAAGCAGGTAATAGTAATATGGAGATAATGATAGCTTATTTTCCGTTTGTGTCGGTGGCTTCGCCTGCATGGGGGGGTATCATCAGCAACGAATCTACCGCCTATGCTTGCCGGTGAGGCCCCGCCAACGCGCAGAACTACACGCCAACAAGGGCATAAACAGAAACCGACCTATTAGGCCGGTTTCTGTTTTGTATTTGATTTTTGTTAAGGGTTGTGCAACGGCTACCG
>CAYQRR010000062.1:0-9080 GCA_964419635.1 uncultured Chitinophaga sp.
ACTGGAGGCCATTGCCCGAAACAAGGAGCGCATACGTATCATTTCGCAAGAGCGGATTACTGATGAACTCAACAAGATTATTCTGGCCCGCACACCCTCTGTGGGGTTTATTTTGCTGGAACAATGTGGCCTGCTCCAGATAATTTTTCCCGAGTTTCAGCAACTCAAAGGCGTGGAAAATTATGAGGGCAAAGGACATAAAGACAACTTTTACCACACATTGCAAGTGCTGGATAACATAACCAAAGCCACGAACGATTTATGGTTGCGCTGGGCTGCCATCCTGCACGATATAGCCAAACCTCCTACCAAGCGTTTTGTGCCGGGCGAGGGCTGGACCTTTCATGGCCACGAGGTGTTGGGCAGTAAATGGGTGCCCAAAATTTTTGGACGTATGAAACTGCCGATGGGTGCCGAAATGAAATTTGTACGCAAAATGGTGTATCTGCACCTGAGGCCCATTGCGTTGACAAAGGAAGAGATATCGGATAGCGCCTTGCGCAGACTATTGTTTGAGGCCGGTGACGATATAGAAAGTCTGCTTTCGTTATGCGAGGCAGATATTACCTCCAAAAATCGTGAGAAGGTAAAGCGCTATCTGATGAAATTTGAAATAGTACGCGAAAAACTAAAAGAGGTAGAGGAGAAGGACAAAATCAGAAATTTTCAACCACCCGTAAGTGGCGAATACATTATGAACTACTTTGGCATAAAGCCCGGTAAAGAAATCGGTATTATCAAAGAAGAAATAAAGGAAGCCATTCTGGAAGGCAAAATCAGAAACGACTCTGCTGAAGCGCTGGAAATGATGAAATCTATTGGTGCCCGAATCGGGTTGAGTCCGGCAGGGGATGGCAATAATCCGTAAAGCAAAAAATGACTGCCACCACGCATAAGCCCTTGAAGCAGTTGATTGTCATCTGCGGCCCCACAGCGGTGGGTAAAACGGCACTGTCCATAGCGGTGGCCAAACAGTTTTCGGCTGAAATTATTTCAGCGGACAGCCGGCAGTTCTATCGCGAAATGAATATAGGAACTGCCAAACCCACCGAAGCAGAATTGAATGCCGTTCCTCACCACTTTATCAATAACATCTCTATCCACACAAAAAACTATAGCGCGGGCAAATACGAAGCAGAGGTGTTGGATTTTTTGGACGAATACTATAAGAAAAATGAAGTGGCCGTACTAGTGGGGGGAAGCGGTTTATTTATCAATGCAGTATGTAGCGGTTTTGATAAATATGAGGGCGACAAGCAAAATGAGGCGCAGGACCTTTGGGTAACGCGTAGATTTTTAAACGAAAAAAATCTGGAGTGGCTGCAAGAAGAAGTAGCGCGGCTAGACCCGGAATATTATACCATCGTAGACAAGAAAAATCCGGTTCGGCTGAAGCGTGCGCTAGAAGTGATTTACACTACCGGTAAAAAGTACTCGCAGCAGCGGATTGGAAAAAAAACAGAACGTCCTTTCCAGATTATAAAAATGGGCCTTAGCCTACCGCGCGAAACGCTCTATGAGCGTATTAACCAACGAGTGGATAAGATGATTACTCAAGGCCTGCTGGAGGAGGCGCAAGATTTGTACTTGCACAAAAAACTACATACGCTCAATACGGTGGGCTATCCGGAACTTTTTGATTTTATTGAAGATAAAACAACCCTGGAACAAGCCATTGCATTGATTAAACAAAACACTCGCCACTATGCCAAGCGGCAAATGACGTGGTTTAAAAAGGATGAAAACATACAGTGGTTTCAGCCGGAGCAGCAAAATGAAATTATACAGTTTTTGCACCGACAGATTCATCCTGCCGGAGCATAAAGCGATTTATCCACCAGGCAAACAGCAGGAAGATGAGGGAATATGTAATAAGCACGTAGAAGAAGGAATGAAAAAATAAAAATGTGGAGGCCGGTGCATACAGCAGCGTGATGCCAATCAGCACCAAACGAGTAATATTGATGAGAAAAATGCCGGCAATCCCAACCAGCAGAAACCACCATTTATTCTGCCATCCTCCCGGAAAGAACACAACGGAGAAAGTAAAAACATACAAGGCCGGCACCGCCAGACAATGCTCGGCAATCACGACACCGCGCGAATGGTTGAGGTAAAAAATATCCGGAAGTTTATAGGTTACGTCAAAGCCTAATAAAGAGCAAATTTTGCCAGTAACAACCAGATGCACATAAGCAAACCAGTTGGTAAAATGGACCCACTGCGAATGAATGGCCGACCCGGGGGCGTTGAGAAAATAGTATATAACTTTCCAGGAGCCATACACCGTAAAAATGGTCAAGGCAAAAGCCACCGGCTGAACCAATTTTTTATCCTTAATCACTTTTGAAACAAGATTTTCGAACACCATTTCTATTTGTATTTGATGCAAAATAAAAAACGGGCTGTTCTTTGCAGAACAACCCGTCTTATTTTCAGAGACTAGAGCGAATTACTTCACTTCTACTTCTGCACCTGCTTCTTCCAATTTCTTTTTCAAATCTTCTGCAGTTGCTTTGTCTACTTTTTCTTTCACTGGTTTTGGTGCACCATCTACCAGATCTTTAGCTTCTTTCAAGCCAAGTCCTGTCAGGTCTTTCACGATTTTAACCACGTTCAGTTTTTGTGCACCTGCGCTTTTCAGAATTACATCGAATTCAGTTTGCTCAGCGGCAGCAGCAGCGCCACCGGCAGCAGGTCCTGCAGCTACAGCTACAGCAGCAGCAGCTGGCTCAATACCGTAATCGGCTTTCAAAATAGTTGCTAATTCTTGAACATCTTTCACTGAAAGGTTCACCAGTGTTTCGGCTAATGCTTTTAAGTCTGCCATGTTGTTATGTTTTTTGTTTGATTAAAAAATAAGTTGCTCTGTCGACTTTCCCAAATCAAATGTTCTCACACACATGGATTGAAAATGCCGGAAAGAACGGGGTCCCTTTTCCGAAAAATTGGAAGCTTTCAAAATTGGGACGGCAAATATAAACCCGGATTCTGTTTTTGCAAGTGCGTTTTTCTAAATTATTCGGTGCGCACATACGGCTGCAACAGGCGGTAAATGCTGTCGGTTACCAAAGCTACCTTTTGGATATCTTCTACCGATGAAAACCGTCCATGTTCTTTTCGGTACGATTCAATAACTCTGGCCAGAGGAAAGTTGATATACGGATGGCTGCCCATGGTTTTAACATCCGCTTCGTTCACATTTATTTTTTGTATAGCGACTTCTTTCACCACTAATTTATCTTTTAACACCTGATAAATGCTATCGGGGAGCCCCCAAACTTCTCTAACTTGTTCCACTCTCAAAAAGCCTCCCAGGCGAGTGCGATACTTAATAATTCGGTGTGCTGTTTTGGGTCCTATGCCATACTGCCGCTCCCACAGCGAAGAATCAGCTTCATTGATATCAATCACAAATTTCTCCCGTGGTGTCGAAGTATAGGTTGGCATTGCATAGACTGGCTTGGTAAATGGGATTGGTGCTATTTGGACATACGGTGCCAGCCGGTCAAAATTTTTCTGCCCGATAATGTTGATACGGATTAAATCTTCCGGCACCCGAAATTTAAAGCCCTTAGCTTTCACTCGTTCTATTGCCTCGGCCTGCTTTTCGCTAAACCCCAACTGCACCCATTCCGGCACGCCAATTTTGTTCGGATCAAACAAAAAGTAGTGGATTGTAGCCCTGGAGTTAAACCGAGATTTAATTTTTTCACCCTCATACGGATTAAAAGCGGCAGCCTGATTATCGGAAACGGAATCCGATATGGCACGAGCCAATAACTGCTGCTCATACTCTCTAACAAATGAATCTACAGACGCCTTCACACCGGCACTTTGCTGCGACTTTGGAGGAGAGATTATATAAGCTATTTCGGGCCAGAAAGCTATGAGCAGTGCTATAATAGCCAGGGCAAACGCTGCATTTCGTTCCCATACTGCAAAAGTAAAAAACGATCCTATCCGCTTCCACATCTGTTACAATTTTGTTGTAATTAACCGGCTATAGCTTGAATGCCGGGCAACTCTTTGCCTTCAAAATATTCCAGCATGGCACCACCACCGGTGGAAACATAACTCACCTTATCGGCCAAGCCGAACTGATTTACCGCTGCTACCGAATCGCCTCCACCCACCAGGCTAAAAGCTCCGGAGGCGGTGGCTTCGGCCACGGCTTTGGCAATAGCCACCGTGCCTGTCTGAAACTTCTCCATCTCAAAAACACCCATTGGGCCGTTCCATAAAATAGTTTTAGACGATAGAATCACCTGTGTAAAGTCATACACAGCACTGCTGCCAATATCGAGCCCCATCCAGCCATTTGGAATTTGATTACTGGGCGAAAAATCGGTGCTGGCATTGGCATCAAATTTATCGGCAATCAGACTATCAACCGGCAGCATCAGATTCACACCTCTCGCTTTTGCTTTTTCTATTAGTTGCAACGCCAGTTCCAGTTTATCGTCCTCGCAAAGTGAACTACCAATAGCACCTCCCATGGCTTTAAAAAACGTATAAGCCATCCCTCCGCCTATCAGCACATGATCGGCTCGGTCTAATAGATTTTCGATAATCAAAATCTTGTCCGATACTTTTGCTCCACCAATAATTGCAGTGAAAGGATGCGCTGCGCTCTTCATCACCCGCTCTGCGCTAGCCACTTCTCCGGCCATTAGATAGCCAAACATTTTGTTTTCCGGAGTAAAATAATTGGCCACCACAGTAGTAGAAGCATGCGCGCGATGTGCGGTGCCAAAAGCATCGTTCACATACACATCCCCATGCTTTGATAGTTTTTCGGAAAAAGCCGCATCGCCCTTTTCCTCTTCCTTGTAAAACCGTAGATTTTCCAGCAGCAACACCTCACCTGCCTGCAGCGAAGAAGAAAGCGCAAAGGCGGCATCGCTTGCGCAATCGGTTGCAAACTTCACCTCGCAGCCCAAATGCCCGGATAAGGTGGGCACAATATGTTTTAAAGAATGTTTTTCAAAATCTACCGAGCCATCCTCTTTCAACTTTTTGAGGGGGCGTCCTAAGTGGCTCATAAGAACCACGCTTCCACCATCTTCCAAAATTTTTTGAATAGTGGGTACAGCAGACCGAATGCGCGTGTCATCTGTTACCGAAAATGTTTTCTTATCGAGTGGGACATTGAAATCTACCCGCACCAGCGCCCGCTTGCCGGCAAAATGGAGGCTGTCTACCGTTTTTATATGCATAATTCGTAATTTATGAGTTGAGCGCTAATACATTGCGCAGCGCTAAAATACTTTTCCGCAAGAATCATAAAAGCGATGTATTTTTCGTCAGGCAAAAGATGGTGATATGTATGTAAATCAAAATGGTATTAATGAAACGAGGAATGAAGCCAATATCATGTTCGTGGACATGAACTCGTTTTTCCCCAGTTGCGAGCAGCAAGTGAATTTCTGGCTACGGCACCGTCCGGTAGGGGTTTGTGTATACACCGGCAAGCAAGGAGCGGTGATCGCCCTTTCCAAAGAGGCCAAGAAAATGGGAATTAAACCTGCCCGACTGGATCAGATTATGCCGCATCATCCGGAGTTTGTTCCCTTAGAGACCAACCCAGCCCGCTATCGCGAGTTTCATCAAAAAATAATGAGAGTACTGGGTGAGTTTTGCGATGATGTAATTCCCAAAAGTATTGACGAAGCTGTGCTCAATTTTTCTACCTACCGAATGATTCATAAGGACTTGCAGCAAGTAGCGCAAGACATTAAAAAAAAGATAAAACGAGATGTGGGCGATTGGTTTACCTGCTCCATCGGCATTGCGCCTAATGCTTTTCTGGCCAAATTGGCTTCCAACCTCAAAAAACCGGATGGGATCACGGTGATTACGCCCGAAACCATTGATAGTGTACTCGACAAACTATCGTTAACAGATTTGCCCGGTATATCTATCCAAATGAGCAAACGATTAATGATAGGAGGCATCCATTCGCCAATAGACCTAAGATACAGTAGTCCTGATAAACTGCGTAAAGCCTGCAAAAGCATCATAGGAGAATATTGGTTTTACCGCTTAAACTTCAAAGAAGTGGACATTGCCACCGATGATTATAAAAGCATGCAGGCCATGCGTCAGATATCTAAAGACCAGCGAAAAAATCTGGCTACTTTGTATGATATTCTGCGGGCACTTTGCTTGCAACTGGAAAAAAGGATGATGAAGCACGAGTTAAAGGCACACACGCTGGGTTTTTCGTGTAGCTACGAAGATGGAACCCCCTACACCGATTTTGTGCATACCGAAAGCACACTGCAAGGGGCGATTGAGATGCAGCAGGTGATTCTTGATCGAATTGGTAGAAGGGAACAGGAAATCGACAACGGCAAAATCGTAAATCAGGATATTACACGAATGTGCGTGTGGGTTACTGACTTTTCGGCCTCTGATTATGTGCAGTTTGCTCTCTTTGGCGACTCTCTTCGCCAAGACAAATTGCGGCAGGTGGTTTACAGTATAAAAGACCAGTTTGGTTTTGAAAAAATTCAACTGGCAGGAGAACTTACCGACACTCCCGTAATGAAAGACGTAATAGGATTTGGGTCTATCAAAGACATGATAGCTGCGCATCCTAAGCAAGGGCCGCTCAAAAAACAGCCCAAAGCCGACTCGATTATCATCCCGGATGTTGACTTTCTGAATTATCAAGGCTGAAACAAGATTGACCTTGCCCCGGTGCGGAATTAAGTATTACGCCCAACAATAAAATGGCAAAGACATTGTCGCTCCCACCCTGTCTGGAACGCCCCATTAGCCCACTCTGGCACTAACTCTAAAGTAGCCTATGTTAAAATACTGTGGATTGAAGTGAATGAGCTGTGGAAAACAGCTGCTTTTTCCACAAAAATCAAACTTATTGAAAATAATACCACTTTTTACCACTATGTAAATCCAATACTGTATTAGCTTTTAGCCTATTTTTAGCTTGTTGAAAACTAAAATGTAGAATTTTGTGGGAAATAGTGGAATACTGTGGGAAAAGCTTTTTATTCGCTGAAGAATTCAAGAAAGAGCTATGATTTTTCGCGGACAATACGATTGCACAATGGACGACAAGGGGCGCATCAAGATGCCGGCTGCCTTGCGCAAGCAATTTCCGGCCGATGAGAAAGGCGCTTTCATGATAGCCAAGGATATTGAGGACTGTTTGGTGATATACCCCATGAAAGAATGGGAAGCACAAGAGGCAAAATTGATGAGGCTGAATGACTTTGACCCTGAACTCCGTCAATTTGCAAGTGCCATGATGATTGGGCTTACGGAGGTACAGTTTGATAGTGCCGATAGGTTTTTGGTAAGCAAAAGCCTGAGCAAGTATCTGGGCAACAGTAAAGATGTAGTGCTGCTGGGCAAATTTCGCAAGATACAGGTTTGGGATGCTGCTAAATTGGAACAATTCCAGAGCGGTGGTATTTCCAACATCAAAGATCTGGCATCTAAAGCTGCGCAGTATTTCGATAAGTTAAATGAGAGTGATAAGAAATAAGCATGAAGAATAACTCGGACTTAGAGCCGCAGAATTCAGACGCATCCTATCACATCAGCGTTCTTTTACAAGAGAGTATTCAGGGACTGAACATTCAACCCAATGGCACTTATGTGGATGTCACCTTTGGTGGTGGAGGTCACTCCAATGCTATTTTAAATGCGCTGGGAGCGGACGGTCGCTTAATCGCCTTTGACCAGGATGCAGATGCGCAGAAAAATGCTTTGGACGACAACAGGTTCACCCTCGTAAAAGCAAACTTCGAGGACATGAATCGTTTCCTGCGGTTGCACGAGGTCAATTCAGTAGATGGAATTCTGGCAGATTTAGGTGTATCGAGCTGGCAGTTTGACACCGCTGAAAGAGGATTCAGCTTCCGGTTCGATGGCCCGCTGGACATGCGAATGAACCAGCAGGGTCAGGTAACAGCAGCAGATGTTTTGAATGAGAAAAGTGCTGAGGAGTTACAACTTATGTTCAGCCTGTATGGCGAGGTGCGCAATGCTAAAACATTGGCCCAGACAATTGTGGAAGCCCGTTTGCAAAGACCTTTTGTGACAATTGCCGATTTGAAAGTGGTGGTCAATCAATGCAGGATGGGGGAGGCGCATAAATATTATGCACAGGTTTTTCAGGCCATTAGGATAGAGGTAAATAATGAACTGGGGACACTGAAAAAATTGTTGGAGCAAAGTGCAGAAGCTTTAAAAAGTGGCGGGAGGTTGGCCGTAATCACTTTTCACTCGTTGGAAGATCGGCTGGTAAAAAACTACATGAAGCACGGAAATTTTGAAGATGAACCGACAAAGGACTTTTTCGGAAATTTTGAGAGAAAATTCAAACTGATTACAAAAAAACCGATAGAAGCCGGAGAAAAAGAAAAGAGAGAGAATAGCAGAAGCAGAAGTGCTAAACTGCGAATAGCAGAAAAGATATAGAAACAGGATGCAAGAACAAAACACCAATAGCAACACAGAACCTTTGAAGGATAAAAAATCCTCGAAGAATCTGGCTGCTATAATGACAAAGGTGGATGCAGCAGGCGAAACGGGAATGAAGAAGGTGTTGCCCAATATGCCATTCTTATTTTTTCTGGTGCTATTAGCCGCAGTTCATATAGCTAACAGCCACCTGGCCGAAAACTATGCGCGCAACATAACAAAGGCAGAAAAGGAAGTTAAAAATCTTCGCTGGCAGTATATGACTACTACCGCGGGATTAATGCAGAAAAGCAAGCAAAGCGAAGTGGCAAAACTGGTAAAGACACAAGGAATAAAGGAACTGAGAATACCACCTTATAAAATAACGGTTAAAGAATAAAAATGCTGAATGCAGTGAACGCTCATCACCTGACAAAAAGCCCCGCCAACGGGGTCAGATGAGCAGCCACCGAAATTCGGGATTGTAAAATATTGCCCAAAGGCAAGCAGTATGGCAACAAATAAAAAACGTGAAATCCTTATCCGAGCTTATCTGGGCTTCGCGTTCATCTTCTTATTGGGGATGGCCATTATTGGTCGTGCGATTTATATCCAAACGGCTGAGGGACACTACTACCGCTCCC
>CAYQRR010000062.1:9090-10752 GCA_964419635.1 uncultured Chitinophaga sp.
TTTTCCGAAAACTGTATTCGCTGAACGCGGTAACATTTACAGTGCCGATGGGCGATTGTTGGCTACTACACTGCCAACATTTGACATCCGAATGGATTTTAAAACCACGCTGGCGCATCCCGAAATTTTTAAAGAAAATATTGATAGTGTTTCGCTATTGCTCGCACAAATGTTTCCGGAGAAAACTGCTGCTCAATACAAGAGTGAAATGATACGGGAGCGGAGAAAGAAAAATCGCTATTACCTATTAAAGCGCAACGTAAGTTTCAATCAATTGAATGAAATGAAACACTGGCCTATGTTTCGCGAAGGGCAGTATAAAAGTGGCATGATAGCGTTGCAGGAAGATAAAAGGCTCCATCCATTTCTTTTGTTGGCCAAACGAACTATAGGCGCTATCAATGATGACGGAGGAATTGTTGGACTTGAAAAACAATTTGACACCGAACTAAAAGGGAGAGAAGGCACCATTATGGTGCAAAAAATTGCCGGTGGTGTTACGGTTCCCCTGGATAGTAAAGAAGAAATAGCTGCACAGCCCGGAAAAGATATCTATACCACCATTGACATAGAGTTGCAGGATGTGGCGGAGGATGCACTGATGCGTGCTTTGCAACACCACGCGGCCGATCACGGATGCGTGGTGCTCATGGAAGTAAAAACCGGTAGAATTAAAGCGATGGCTAACCTCGGCCTAGTCAAAGATTCTACCTATGGCGAAATTCAAAATTACGCCATAGGGGAAGCAACTGAACCGGGCTCTACCTTTAAATTGGCTACAGTAGCCAGTTTAATAGAAGATGGCATTGTAACCAAAGATTCTAAAGTATTTGTAGGGGATGGCAAATACACAGTGTATAATAAACTTATAGCGGACCATGATGCTCCGGAATCACCTGAAATCACACTACAGCGTGCATTTGAAGAATCATCTAATGTAGCAATGGCCTCGCTAGCTGATAAAAACTATTCTGCTTTCAGAGAAAAATATTACCGGCATCTGGTTGAATTCGGGTTTAATAAAAAGATAAACATTGAGTTGCCGGGGGCGGCCAAACCTGTGTTACGCGGGCCTCAAAAGTGGAGTGGTGTATCGGCTGCCTACCTGGCGCATGGCTACGAACTAGCCATAACTCCATTACATACGCTTACATTTTACAATGCCATTGCCAATAATGGTGTAATGGTACAGCCACACATCGTTGAAAAAATAAAGTCCTATAACGCCACAATAGACTCTACCGTTACAGAAATATTGAATCCGCAAGTATGTAGCGAAAAAACAATTGCTCAGCTGCGAAAGATGCTGGAGGGGGTGGTGGAACAGGGCACCGCCTCCAATCTTAAAACAGACTATCTGCACGTGGCCGGAAAAACCGGAACAGCAGTGGTATCGCAAGGCAAAACAGGTTACAACGCAAGTGGTAAAAAAATATACCGAGCGTCCTTCTGTGGTTACTTCCCGGCTGAGAATCCACAATACAGCATGATTGTAATGATCAACTCACCCAGCGCAAACGGATATTACGGCAATGTGGTGGCAGGTTCCATTTTTAAAGAGGTGGCCGACAAAGTGTATTCCCTTAATCTGAATATGCATAAAGCAGTAAACGAACCTCTCGCTGCTCAAAAAAGTTTACCGGTCATTCACAAGGGTGCAGC
>CAYQRR010000063.1:0-1444 GCA_964419635.1 uncultured Chitinophaga sp.
TTGCGTACCGAATTGATTGAGGACGAAGAGCTGCAAGTAGTGAAGAACTATATGAGCGGAAGAATTTTGCGAAGTGTAGATGGTCCCATTAAGTATTCAGAGACTTTCAAGGGCTTGTTGCTCTATAACCAAACACCCGATTACATTCATCGGTTACTGCGCACTATCCGCGAGGTAAACGCAGAAGAGTTGCTGCAACTGGCGCAGCAATATCTCGATTTTGATAAGATGTATAAGGTGACGGTCGGTTAATTACGGATTCACCGTAATGCTGATAATATCTTCGGCTGTGTGGCTCTCGTGGTCTTCGGCCGCTGCTTCCAGCGAATAAATCTGCGTGCCCGATACCGGTGGTATCACTATCAGCGTATCTATCGTGTAACTCTTGATGGCATGCACATACGGATAGAGTCCCAGGGCAATATTTGCGCCTTGTCTTATTTCCAGTTTCATTTCGTGCAGGTCATCATTGTCGGAGGCGGTTACTTTCAAAGCCAGCGTGTCTCCGGAGTTAAAAACGGCTCCGTCTGCAGGAGACAGAATCTCAATTTTGATGTCTTCCTCGTTTTTGTTTTTGTTGCAGGAAGAGATGGTCCATAAGGCAGCGCATAAAGTAAGCGCGGATAGAAGGGTGGTTTTCATAGTAGTATTTTATTGTTCGGCAAATCTTCGGTCGGTGATAAAAGTATTATCTGTCAGGGTTTTTAGAAACAGTATTATTTTTTGCTGTTCGTTATTGGACAGCGGAATACCTACAACGCCATTTTTGTTTAATAGTGTGTCGAGGGTGGCTGAAACTTTTACTCCGCTGTTGTAGTGCTCCAAAACCTGCTCCAGGGTTTGAAAACTACCATCGTGCATATAGGGCTTTGTTTTTTCGAGATTGCGGAGGCTGGGGGTCTTAAACTTTCCTACATCTGCTGCCTGTTGCGATATATGTGCACGACCGCTGTCGGTATTGAAGTTGTCTTTAATTCCGTTGTTATGAAACTTGTAGTCGGTAAACAGGTCGGTGCTATGGCAACTGCTGCATTTTTCCTGAAACAACGTATATCCTTCCAGTTCATCGGCTGTCAAACTGCCACCTTCATTTCTTTTCCATTTGTCGTAGCGGCTGTTGGCACTCACCAGGCAATTCATAAATTGACTCATAGCCTGTAACATTCTGGCGCTGGTAATGTCTTCGGTGCCAAAGGCTGCTTTAAATAATGGAGGATATGCGCTGCTGTTTTTTACTTTCTGCACAGCCTGCGCAAATTCCAAATCCATTTCTACCGGGTTTTCGATGGGAGCTATGGGCAGTAAGTCCAATTGATTAATGCCGCCATCCCACATAAACTCATCGCTCCAGGCTACATTCATTACCGGTGGTGAGTTTCGCTTGCCCAGCAGATTATCAATGCCGTGGCTGACAGCGTGCCCATGGTGTGTAAAAGCCGAGAAG
>CAYQRR010000063.1:1454-10556 GCA_964419635.1 uncultured Chitinophaga sp.
TGGAGTTATCGCGCGATAAAATAGGGTCGTAAAATAATTTGCGCCCCAACTCAAAACCGGCCGTGGTCACGGGGTTATTGTTGAAATTATACTTGGGTGCCGGAAAGTTAGAGGGCTGATAAAACGAAACATCCTCTTTGGTATTTTCTTTATTGCAACCGGCTGCCAACACCAATAGTGCGAGTATAAACTGCCATCTCTTTTTCATAACCATCTCTTTTATAAGGAGCCGATGTCGCTGACCGACATCGGCTCCGGATACTATAAATTATTAATGCTCATTGTGCACGTGATCCAGGGTAAACATATCGGCATAGTTATCGGCAATCACCGCGCCCATGGCGGGCATGTGTATCACCGCACCAGAGGCAATGTTATAATTCACAGGCGAGGTGAATGCCTGTAATACATCGGCATAAATGTGTGCTTCCGGGCTGTGTCCTTCACCCACTTCCAAGGCTTCAGCCGATGTAATGGACACATTGCGGATATTGTTGGTCATAGGAGAAGAGTAACCACCGTAGCCGCCAATGTGATACATAAACACATTATTTACCTCAGTTGATTGCGGAGAAGTGCCTTCTATTTTATAGAAAATGTATCCGCTGTTCCAGCTCCAATACATATCGGCTCCTGCACCGGCAGGGTCCAAATCTCCGGTGCGCTGCGACACGTCTGTAGTGCTGCGCAGGCTGTCTACCCCAATGATGTATTTGATACCGGTGTATTTGCCGGCAGGGATGTCGGCCAGGGTAATGGAGTTGCTGCCCGTTACTGCGGCATCTACCAAGTGGTAGGTGCCTGCTTGTGGCACTACATACTCACTGCCATCGTCTTTTACCAATACAAAATTGCTGACGTAATATTTAAACGTAGCGAAATTTACGGTGTCTCCGCCTGCAGTTACATAATTGGTGCCGAAGGCAAACGGAGCTGCACCGGCACGGTTTTCCAACTCAATGGTCACCGGACCTTTGCCGGTGAGTGCATCATGGTCTTCGGGTTTGCAAGATGAAATAATAGATAAAGCGCCTAACAAGGCTGCGAATAAGCAAGACTGTTTCATTGTTTGTTTGATTTTTTTGTGGTTGAAAAATTATAAAACACCCCTGCCTCTATATTGAATTTGTTCTTGTTTTCGCCATACCAGTTTAGCCGGTTCATCAGCGCAGGGGTGAAGGCCGATGAGAGGGCGAAAGCTTTGTAATAAATATCCAAGCCAAGCGATGCATTTAAAAAATGCCCACCGGTGTAGGCCAGCACTTTTCTGCTTAATCGATTTTGGAATTGATATTCGTAGTTGCATCCCAGAGAAGGCATCAGCGAAACATCCTTTATTTCAAAAATGTAAAAGAGATTAACACTGGCCTGTGTTCTATCGCCAAAGCGATATTGCTGTGGGTTAGCGGTGTTCAGACGATACGTGCCGGAGGCGTTGAAGCCAAGGCGCTTGTATCGAAGGGTGTAAATGGTATTAAAAACAAAATCGATGCTGCCGGTGCCCAATTGCAGATTGGTCATAAACATCTTGTTTTTGTCCATCGCAAAAGAACCGCTCGGCAATTTGGTTCCGGCTCCCAGGCGCAGTTGATGTTTGGTCTCCTGGCCGGTGCACAGCTGCGGATTTATCAACTGATACTGGAGCAAAAAACTAAGGTCGCCCGGTCCGTTGTTCTTGGTGAGCAATGGCCCCGTTTGTTGCTGTAAAAAGCTGTAGGGCATAAAGACCGACAGCTGCAGCCTCTGCGTCAAATTAAACCGTCCGAACAACTCTACCGTTTGGCTGTGCTGTTCAGTAATGCGACCATCCAGCTCCGGGTTCAGGCTGTGCTGCTCGCTGTAAAAACTGCGGTACGAATAACGCAGGCCTATCACATGCCGGTTTAGGTTGGGCAGTATGCTGTAGTTGGCACCCGCACCGGTGCAGCAGCAACTTTGCGTGTAAGATTGAGCGCTGATCACCAGTAATACCAGTGCAGCCATCCATGTTCTCATGTTTGAGCATTAGTCTGTAAATAAAGAAGTTTCAGCAACCCGAACGGGCGTTAACGGCTGAATGCGTCCGCGTAAGCGGCTCCTAGGCTGCGGGTGGTTTCAGCAAGGTGTTGCAGGCATCTGTCGGAATGTGACAAGCGCTATAAGGAAGGAAGTGGTAAATTTTGAAATCGGGGAAATAAGCAGCCGGTAACAGCATCTGCTTGTCTGCTATCATCTCTTCTTTTTCTTTAATGATGCCGGATGATTGTTTTCGTTCGGCTTCCTCGGCTTTCTTCAATTGTTTGCTCAGGTAGCAATGCCCCTGACAGTTGCTGGCCGGATTATTTTTGTTTTCGCACAACTGCCGGGCTATGTAGTTTTTGTTGATATGATAATAAGCCACCATACCCACCGGCACAAAACTCTGCGCGAAGAAACTGAAAGCCAGAAAAAGGGCGAGTATGTTTTTCAATGCACTGCAATAATACTTGCTGTAACACAGTGCACCAAATGATTAAGGTCATTTATCGTTATGCGGCTTTTCAGCCGCATAACGATAAATGTTGTTATTGTATCTGCACCGGGAAAGTCACTTCCGCATCGGTGTCACCCGGGGTTTCGGTTCCGTTTTTAACGCCCGGCTGGTGCCGAAGGGTGATCTGTACCGTGCTGCTGCCCGCAGAGGCGCTGCGCCAATACGATTGCAAGCCCAGTGGCAGCGGTGGCGTGTTATTGTCGTAGTCAATTACACGGAATGTTAAACTGCCGGCTGCTGCACTGAAAACAATCAAATGGTCGTTGCTTTCTGCCGCAATGTTTGGCGTAATATCTTCTGCGGGGCTCACCGATTCGTTGAGGAACTTCAGTTCTGCCAGGTAAGTGGTGTTGGCGGAGATTCGCAAGGTATCCAGCTGTTCGGGTAAGCCATCTCCATCGGCATCTTTAAACTGAAAAGTACCGGCAGCGGTTCCGGAGGCCGAATCGGTGAACACCACCCGAAGCGTGGTAATCAGTTCATTTTCACCGGCACATTCCGGGTCGTTGGGGTTTCTTTCGCAAACGGGTTTGCAGGCATGCAGCAAAACGGTAAAACTCAGGAGAGTGATTGCTGAGAAGCGGAAGAAGGTTGTTTTTTTCATGTTGTAAATGGTTTAAATGATTTTTTAAAGAATGAATTGGTATCAATGTTCCGGAGCGAAAAAGCTCCACTGCAGCCGTAGCGCGCCTTGGATGCCACGCGCATCGGCATAATAGCGAAACCGGTCTAAGTAATCGCGGTAGCGAAAGTTGGCGGCATTCTCTACCGTGATGCTCAGCGACACGCTGTGTATGCCGCTTTGCCAACGAAGGCCGGCTTCCAGGTTCAGCAGCCAATAAGCAGGCGGAGGTGGAGCGTAATCGTTGGAAGTGCGCGGCATAAAAGTTTGTTTCAATACATTCCGGACAGAGGCTCCGGCAAACACCTCTTTCACCCGTTTGGATACAGCAGCGGTATAGCGAACTCCATTTTCGAAACGGATAGGCGGCATTTGCTCCAGCCAGTCGCGGGTGGCAGTATTGCGGGCGAAGAGCAGCGAAGTCTTGTTGAAGAAATCGAGTCCTTTTTGCGGGTGGAGTGCCAGGTCTATATCGGCACCGCTGAGCCAGGCATTCTGCTGCCGGTATTCAAACGAGGGAAAGGCCCCGCGAATGGTGAGGCGGGCCGGCTGCACCGGCACCAGATTGATAAACCGGAGGATGTAGTTGGTATACATTTCGGCCCGCAGGGTGAGGAAGGGAAGGTCGTAATCCAGCGAGGCGGTCCAGTTCAGGCTTTGCTCGGGTTTCAGGTTGCGGTTGCCGGTTTCAAAAGTTGCCGCACCATGATGCACCCCAAAAGCAAAGAGCTCGTTGGGGGCCGGTGCCCGAAAGGCCGAGCCCACGTTCATGCGCCAGGTGAGGCGGGGGTGTGCGTGGTGCTCGAAACCCAGGTTGCCGCTGGGCGCATAAAAGTGCAGCTGGGTATCGTATTGCTGCAAGGTAGTGCGCACATAGTATTGCCCCCACTTGTAATCCATACGGAGGCCGGCCTCCACTTCCCAATCCCCTTTTATCCAGCGCTCCACGGCAAAGATGCCGGTACCCACATTGCGGAAGTCGGGAATGAAGTAAGCGTACTTAAAGTTGTTGGTCTGAGTGGAGACGCTCCAGCCCACAGCCCCGCTCATGACCTCCGACACGCGGTGCTCCCACACAGCATCCAATTGCAGGGTTTGAATTTGAAAGTAAAACCCCGGGCGGGTTTTGTCCTGCACGGCTGCTCCGGCTATGTCATACTCTTTGCGCACATTGTTCTGAAAAGCCAGCGTGAACGATAAGCTGCCCAGTTGCTTGGTCTGCACATAAGCCCGCACCTTCGCCAGATGATGCACCACCGATTGATAGGGCCTGGCGATGGCATAGCCGAAAGCAGCATCGCCTGCGGGTTGGGTTCGGTCTATGGCGCGTTGCAGATCGTTGAGATTGCCGGAATGGGCAGCCCGCAAAATGCCCAGGCTTGTTTCAAAGCGGGCATAAAACACCTCGGCACCGGCCCTTGGCTTCTTGTAGCCCACTGCCACCGAAAAGTTGCCCTCCTGCAGGCCGGTATTCTGCAACCAGTAATCGGCAGCTCTTGAATTTCCTCCTCGCTTAAAAGTGCCGTTGACCCGCCAGCTAAGCGCAGACACCCGATGATGGCAACCCTCCACCGTGGCCGACACATTAGCCTCGGCATTGTTGCTAAAAAGGGCTGCGTTCCATTCGCCCGCCACCCCATGCCGCGTGGGCAGCGGGTGGGGCTCCACCAAAATAACCCCGCCCAGCGCATCGCTGCCATAGCGCAAAGAGTTGGCCCCCTTAATCACGGTGATGCGCTGCGCCAGAAAAGGGTCTATCTCCGGGGCATGCTCGCTGCCCCATTGTTGGCTTTCCAGGCGTACTCCGTTGTTAAGAATAACGATGCGGGTGCCATACAGCCCATGGATAACGGGCTTGGAAATGGTAGCTCCGGTACGTACGGCATACACCCCGGGCACTTTCTCCAGCGTTTCGCCCAGCGACAAGCCGCGGAGCGCGCTTAGTTTTTCGGCCTGCAGCGTAACGGCACTTTGCGTGGCGTGGCTCTCTCGTCTGGCCGCAGTAATCTGTACTTCGTTGAGCTCCGCCTCCCGGTGGTTGAGTTTTATCCTGAGCAGGGTATCGCGCGCGAGGGTAAGTGGCAGCACCTGGGTAGCACAGCCCACATGCGACACCGCCAGTTGGTAAGTGCCGGCACACAATTGCCGAAACTCAAACCGGCCCCGCTCATCGGTGACGGTGCTCTGCTGCAAATGCACCAGGGTAACCGTGGCCCCTTCCAGCGCCTCCACCGAATTTTCATCGGTGATTCTGCCTTTCAGCGTCCATTCACAAGACTGCGAAAAGCCGGCTGCGTGCAGCAGCATCCCAAAAACAATACTCCGATACCTAGCCATAAAAAAGAAGTAGCGGCACACGCCCGGGGCGCCTGCCATTCAAACCAAAATGAAACAATAAAGAGGAGGGGAGTGCTATACCTTAGAAGGCGGGCCGCGCAGAAAAGCAACATGCTGCTGTGCCGTGTAAACCGGCTGCACCAGAGGCATGCACGGGAACTGAACGTATGTTTGGTTCGATACTAAAGCCGGGGGCTGCACCTCATCGGTAAAGGAGGCGATGTCGGCCTTGCAGACCTCGCAATGAAAATGCGCATCGGCTGCGTGGAGGTGATTGTGGCAGTGCTCGTGCTGCCCGCCATGTTCGGTAAACAGGTAGTGCACTTCGCGCACGCTTACCAGTGCCACCACGATGGTGGCCAGCAGCACAGCCAGCATTTGCCTGAATACCCGAGGACGATACATACGCGGCAAATATAGACGCGTTTGAAATATGCAGGGAGCTGATTTTTTAAGAACAGAATGGTAGCTTAGCTACATGGAAAAAAATCTGCTGCTGATACGCCACACTAAATCGGACTGGGGCCATGTCGGGCTCCACGATTTTGAACGGCCCCTGAAAGCCGAGCGCACCGGAGACGCTAAGCGCATGAGCCAAAAACTAAAAGCACTGAAGGTGCAGCCCGATTTAATATTGTGCTCGCCCGCCCTGCGCACCCGGCAAACGGCCGAATACTTTTGCCACACCCTGCACTACGACTATAACCACCTGCAACCGGAGCCCCGGCTCTATGAATCCTCGGCTGAAGATTATCTGCAAGTGATACGCGAGGTGGAAGCGGGTGTGCACACGCTGCTGCTCTTTGGCCACAATCCGTCTATTACCGCTTTGGCGCATTATTTCCTGCCCCGGGCCATTGCCCATGTGCCCACCACGGGTGTGGTGTGGCTGCGGCTGCAATCCAGCGACTGGGACCTTCGCAGTACCACCCCTGTGGAGTTGTGCGGTTTTTTTACGCCCAAGACAATAGACTAAGCCCCGCCACGTTAAAAAATTATGAAAACAAGGCTGCGTGTCCTTCTCTTATTGCTAACTCTGTGCGGCCTGCTGGTGCAGCCGGCCTGCACCGTAAAGCGCGATTGCCGCGGGCATGTGAAGCATCGGTTGCCCAACGGCATTTGGATGTAGGCCGGGGTGTTAAGCCTGCCTTAAGGGTGGGGGGCTGCTTTTTGTATGTGGTGGCTTTATTTATTTTGCGCCCTCTGCTCCGGGTCATTTATGTCTAAAAAGTATCCATTTATTAATCGCGAGCTCAGCTGGTTGAGCTTTAACCAGCGGGTGCTGCAAGAAGCAGCCGACCCTCAGGTGCCCTTGCTGGAGCGCCTGCGCTTTTTGGGTATCTTTTCCAATAATCAGGATGAGTTTTTCAGGGTGCGGGTGGCCACCGTTAAGCGCCTGAGCGAGCTGGGCAAAAAAGCCAATACGCTGCTAAAAGGCAAGCCCCGCAAGGTGCTGGAAGAGGTACACGATGAAGTGGTGCGGCAGGGCAAACTCTTTGATGCCATTTACACCGAAGTGCAGCAAGCCCTCAAAAAGAACGGCATCCACATTATAAACGAAACGCAGCTCACCAGGCAGCAGGGCGAGTTTGTGCAGAAGTATTTTGACGAGCACGTGCGCCCCGCGCTGGTGCCCATTATGCTGCAGCAGGTAAAGCAGTTTCCTTACCTGCGCGATAAGGTGATTTACCTGGCCATTAAACTCACCGGCAGCCGCAAAAAACAATATGCGTTGGTGGAGGTGCCTTCGGAAACCACCCCGCGCTTTGTGCGCCTGCCCTCGCACAATCAGCAGCACTACATCATCCTGCTCGATGACATTATCCGCTACAATCTGCCCGAGGTGTTTTCCACTTTTTCGTTTAGCAAGATAGAGGCCTACACCATTAAGGTAACCCGCGATGCCGAGCTGGATATCGATAACGATATTTCGCAGAGCTTTATTGATAAGATATCGAAGGGGGTAAAGGCCCGGCAAAAGGGCAACCCGGTGCGGTTTGTATACGATCACCACATTGCCAAAGACCTGCTCGATTTTCTGAAATCGAAAATGAAGCTGGATGATTTAAACAATCTGATACCCGGTGGGCGCTATCATAACTTTAAGGACTTTATGAATTTTCCGGTGGTGGGGGCCAAAAACCTGCTGTATGAAAAGCACGTACCGCTGCTGCATCCGCTCCTGCCCATCAACAAGAGCTACTTTCCGGTGCTGCGCAAGCAGGATGTGATGCTGCACTATCCCTACCAGACCTTCGGCCACTTTATTGAACTGCTGCGCGAGGCCGCCATCGACCCCGATGTCAAGAACATTAAAATTACCCTCTACCGCGTGGCGCGCAACTCCAAGGTGATTAACGCCCTCATTAATGCCGCCAAAAACGGCAAACAGGTAACGGCTGTGGTGGAGGTGCAGGCCCGCTTTGACGAGGAAGCCAACATCCGCTGGGCAAAAAAACTGCAGGAAGAAGGCATCCAGGTAATTTATGGTGTGCCGGGCCTCAAGGTGCACAGCAAACTGTGTTTAATTACCCGGATAGAAAACGGCAAAGCCATCCGCTATGCCAATATCACCACCGGCAACTACAACGAGGCCACCTCGCAGGTATATGCCGATGATGCGCTGCTGACAGCCGACCCCCGCCTCACCAATGAGGTGGAACACATCTTCGAGTTTTTTGAGCGCAACTATAAGGTGCATGCCTTTAAGCATTTTATCCTATCGCCCCTGAGCACCCGCAAGCGGCTGCTCAAGCTGATAGATGCCGAGGCCGACACCGCCCGCAAGGGCAAGCCCGCCCGCATCTTTTTAAAGATGAACAGCCTGGTAGACGAAGAAATGATTACCCACCTCTACGAAGCCGGACAGGCCGGAGTCAAAATCAACATTATTGTGCGCGGCATTTGCGCCCTGGTGCCGGGCCTCAGCGACCATATACAAGCCATCAGCCTTATTGATAAGTATCTGGAGCATTCGCGCATTTTTATTTTTGAGAACGATGGCGACCCGCTTTACTATTTCTCCTCGGCCGACTGGATGACCCGCAACCTCGACCACCGCATAGAGGCCACCTGCCCCATATACGACCCCAAAATACAGCGCGAACTGCTTGATATGATGCAGATACAGTGGAGCGATAATGTAAAAGCCCGCATCCTGAACGGAGAGCAGAATAACCTGCACCGCACCGCCACCGGTACCAAGCGCGTGCGCGCTCAGGAGGCTATCTACGCCTATTTTAAAAAGCGTAGCGAACGCAAATAACCAGATAAAACTGTTCCGGTGGGGCAGCATGCCGGCAGGTAAAATCTGCGCAGCCCGCCTCTGAGGCTCCCCTCTGCCCTCCATCAGCCGTTTTTAACAAATCAGCCTGCCATGGGCCCCATTTTTGGCCCCAAAGCCCCCAAAAATGCGGAAAAGGTATAAAATATGACCTTGAATGATAATTATACGGCATCGAATGACTAATTTACGCCATCGAATGATTAATTTACGCTATCGAACAGATAATTTACGGCATCGAATTACTAATTTACGACATCAAACAGATAATTTACGCCATCGAACAGACAATTTACGCCATCAAAAACTAATTATCGATGTCGTAAAGTGTTCATTCAGCCTTGAAAA
>CAYQRR010000064.1:0-10511 GCA_964419635.1 uncultured Chitinophaga sp.
GAACGATATATTGACCCTCATCTTGCACAATTAAGATAGCCGTTTTGAAATTACTGTAGGCAACAAAAAACAAACCGACCAATATACCCACCAATATACCCACCAACAAATCGGTAAATAGAATAACAACAATAGTGACCACAAATGGGAGCAACTGGTCTATTCCTTTTTTAAACTGCTCCTTAAAGATAGTCGGCTTAGCCAGCTTGTACCCCACAAAAATCAAGACCCCAGCCAGTGCAGATTTGGGAATCATATTAAGAATGTCTGGGATAAAGTATACACAAAGCAAAAGCAAGACACCGTGCAAAATGGCAGATAACTTTGATTGAGCACCGGCATGAATATTGGCAGAACTTCGAACGATAACCGCGGTGACCGGCAAGCCACCAATGAGCCCTGATAGAATATTCCCACTACCCTGCGCTATCAATTCTCGGTTAGTGGGCGACACCCGTTTATACGGGTCTAATTTGTCGGAGGCTTCTAAACTGAGTAATGATTCCAGGCTAGCTACAATAGCAATAGTGACCCCAGTGACCCACACGTTATAGTTTGATAAAAATGATATATCAGGAAAAGTGAAGAGCGATACAAACGAAGCAACAGAATCCGACACGGGGATATTCACTAAATGGTCTTCCACCAAAGCCAACTCCGGTTGCCAAAGCATGAAAGCACTATTGATAAGTACGCCCACGACTACAACTACCAGCGCAGCAGGTGTAAGCACTAAAATTTTATTGGCTTTGAAGATTTTAGTTTCCCAAAGTAGTTGGATGCCAATTGCCATAAAACCAATTAATACAGCAGCCGGTGAGATAAAACGAAAGGCGTACATCAGTTCTGTTAAAGTGTTTTGTCCATCGGGTTGTGTAAATGTTTCATCACCCTCAAAATCGGCATCGTAACCCACCAAGTGAGGCAGCTGCTTCATAATCAAAATGATGCCAATGGCAGCCAGCATTCCTTTGATAACGGAGGATGGAACGAAGTCGCCTATTACACCGGCTTTCACAAAGCCAAGGAAAAGTTGGAGACATCCGGCAATTACTACCGAAAGCAAAAATGCTTCGTAGGCCGGCACTTCTGCAATGGCAGAAGCCACAATGGAAGTGAGCCCCGCGGCAGGGCCGCTCACACTTAAGGATGAACCACTGATAGCTCCTACTATAATACCGCCAATGACGCCAGCGATAATGCCCGAAAAATAGGGCGCATTAGAGCCGGATGCTATACCCAAACAAAGTGGCAAAGCCACCAACGCTACCACCAACGCTGCCGGCAAATCGGAAGTCCAAGTATTAAAGAAACCTTTCTGTTTATTGTCCATGCTAAATATATTGGGCTTAAAATAATTATTCACTTTCAAAATGAGAATAATCGCGAGCAGAATTCAGGAAACTGATCCACCAGTTGTAATCCGTCAAAATAAAATTGCCTTCGTTTTGTCGTATAGGAATAGACTCTGACTTGGGCTCTTTCACGTATCCGTTAATGCTTCGCAAATGCAGAAATAACTGTTTTCGATAGAAGTAATATGCGTCTGCTGTTTTCATAATCTCTGAAAAGTATTTACAAGTTTCCTGAGAAGTATACCGCAACAGTTTTTCCTTATGCAGAATAAAAATTTCAGTAATCAGGCAAACGGAATCACGCGTAAACTGCTTTTGTAAAACAGCCGTTCCGTTCTTGAACATATACTGCCGGACTACACCACACGTTATGTTCATGGTAGTATCTTGAAAATCCTTTTTATTCCGGAGCTTACCATTGTCGATGCGTGAATAGATGAAAGCACATTGCCTGTTTATCCGATTCATTCGAGGCGTATCTTCAGCGCTTTGAGCGTTTAATAATAGATTCAATGACAGAAAAAGGCTCATCAATAGTAGCTTCTGCATCATGGCAAGGTAAGTCGTGTAATGATATCGGTGTGCTTTGGAAATTGCTGGGTCAAATGATATCTATTCGCCATATCAAAGTCATCAAAATCAAAACCGGGGGCTACGGTGCAACCGACAAGCGAAAAATCACTTTCGGGAGCCGGGCAACTGGCAAACCAGCAACCGGCTTTTACCACAGCTTGATAGACCTCTCCTTTTTCCACTCGTCTGCCCAAATGAATTACATCCAGTTTTCCATTTTCATCTATCACATAAATATGAAGTGTTTGCCCATCATAAAAATGCCACATCTCATCGCTCTTAATTCTATGAAAAGCAGAAAACTGACCTTTAGTTAAGAGAAAGTAAATGGCCGTTGAAAAATTGCGTGAACCGGCAAAACGTGCGGGTAAATGTTCAATCGCTATTTGTTCAGCACACCTATAGGATTCTTTGTACCAACCTCCTTCCGGATGCGGACACATAGCCAACTGCTCAACAAAATATTTTGCGTCTTTAATCATAGTTATAAAACAACAAAGCCTTCGCAATCAATACGAAGGCTTTGCGCTGCAACATAAAAGAATTACTGCATTACGGTTACTGTGCCCTCTACCGAGCGAACAACACCATCAAAATAAGTGACATTAATTTTATAGACATAAGTATCGCTTGGTACTTCTTTTCCGTTTTTGGTCCCATCCCATCCGTTGCTGCCGGTTATTCCATTAGGTTGATTAGGATTATAGTAAAACCTTTCGCCCCATCTGTTGAAAATGCTAACCTCTAAGGAGGAAGCCCCCAGTATATCAAACTCCCAGGTGTCATTCAATCCATCCCCATTAGGGGTAAACGCAGTTGGAATAAATTTAGACAGCTCGTTATTTACAAAAATTGTCAGTGTATCGGTGGCATAACAAGAGTCTGCATTCATCACAGTGACAGTGATGGTAGTGGTAGTCAGCGGTGCGGCCAAAGGATTACTACAGTTGTCGGCATTGGCACATAAATCAAAATCGAAAATACCGGCTGGTTCCCAATAGTGATTCAAAATGGGTGAGGAAGAAGTGGAATTAGCTACCAAAGGTGTTTGCATGTTGGTCAATATCACCTGCTGTGTGGTAGTTAAGTCAACAAAAATTTGAGCCGGTGAAGCCACAGTGAAACTTGAGTTACCCTGACAACCGTTCACATCCGTTACCAAAACAAGGTAGTTACCCGGCAGTAAGCCTGCAAACGTATCCGTAGATTGCACCGTGCCGTTTAGCAGATAAGTATAAGGAGCCTTTCCGCCCGTAACGTTTACCACAACATATCCAGTGGCTGTATTGAAACACTTAGAACCTTGTGCATTCGTGCTTACTGCAATCGCTGCAGGTTCGGTAAGTGTTTCGGTAGCACTTACTGTGCATGATTTGGTATCGGTTACTGTAATGGCGTAAGTGCCGGCATCCAATGCACCGATAGCAATGGTAGACTGTCCGGTGCTCCAGTTGAAGGTATATGGAGCCGCACCACCTGTGGCAATAGCCGTTAGCGAGCCTGTACTTCCACCATTACAAACCGGTTGAATAGCAGCCAGATTGACGCTGAATTGCGGCCCCTGTGTAAGCGTGTAAGTAGCCGTTTTATTACAGCCGTTTGCATCGCTTACTCCTACGGTGTAAATACCTGCTGCCACACCGCTCAGGTCTTCGGTGAAAGTGCTATTGCTCCAAGCAAAAGTATAAGGTCCTACTCCGCCCGTTACGGTTATATCAATAGCTCCTGTGGTGGCACCAAAGCACAATACATCGGTTAAGGATGCAGCAATAACAATATCGGCAGGTTGTGTGATGGTAAGACTGTCGTAGGTGAAGCAGCCGCTGCTGTCGGTCACCTGGACGGTGTAAGTACCTGCAGTGGCGTTGGACACTACTGAATCAGTATCAAAGGTGTTCCATAGATAGAAGTAAGGTGTTCGACCTCCAGCAGGCACTGCAGCTACGCTGCCAGTGTTACCGCCAAAGCAGGCCACATTGCTACCCACCACATCCACCGTAAGCGGTTGTGGTTCCAGAATCACGTATAAAGAAGCGACTGAGCAATTGTTAGCATCGGTTACTGTTACATAATAGTCTCCGCCTACCAACTGTGCAACATCCTCTGTAGAAGGACCGTTGCTCCAGGCAAAAGCATAAGGCAATGTACCGCCATAAGCTGTAATGTCAATAAATCCATTGCCACTTCCGTTACAACTTACATGCGTGATGAAGCCGGAAGTAACCAATGGCTGTGGTTCCACCAGTGTGGCAGAATCCACGCGGGTGCAGCCCTTGCTGTCTGTGATGGTGACAATGTAAGTACCTGCCACCAGCGCAGAAATATCTTCGGTGATGGCACCATTGTTCCAGTTAAATGTATAAGAAGGTGTACCGCCTGATGGTATCAAATCAATGCTGCCATTGTTGTCACCAAAGCAAAGCGGGTCGTTCTTCACAAAGTTGGCAGTAATTACTGATGGATTAATAATCACTACCTGTGTGGAGGCAGAGCAGGAATTAGCATCGGTAACAGTTACCGCATACACTCCGTTTTGGAGGTTGCTGAGGTCTTCGGTAGAGGCACCGTTGCTCCAAGCGTACGAATAAGGAGATGTACCACCGGCTACCGATAAATCTATGGCCCCGTCATTGCTATTGAAGCAGGAAATTTGTGTAATGGCTACTGATAATGCCAACGGTGCCGGTTCGTTGATAAACACAGAATCGCGGTGATCACAGCCATTGGCATCGGTAATGATTACATAATACAAGCCGCCTGACAAACCGGAGGCATCTTCTGCGCCTGTAAAGTTACTCCACAGGAAGGTATAAGGTGCAGTGCCACCACTCACGCTGAGGTCAGCAGCACCGTCCGATGCTCCGTTGCAGCTAACTCCGGTAGCAGTGACAGATGAAACAATCGCTGATGGCTCGCTGATGGTGTAAGAAGCTGTGATAGTGCAAAGATTAGCATCGGTGATAGTAATACTGTAGCTGCCACCGCTTAACCCGCTCACATCTTCGGTAGTAGTGCCGTTGCTCCATGCAAAAGTGTAAGGGAACACACCGCCCTGCACAGTAATATCAATTTCTCCGTTGCCTCCGCCATTGCAGCTCACGTTCTGAGGTGTGGCATTCAGCACCAGCGCGGCCGGTTGTGTCACTACAAATGAAGCTGTAGCACTACAGAGGTTAACATCATTCACCGTTACGGTGTATGAGCCTGCTGCCACTCCCGAAATATCTTCTGTAACGGCACTGTTGCTCCAGGCAAATGTGTAAGGTGTGTTGCCACCGCTCACGCTGATATCCACCGCACCTGTGTTACTGCCGTTACAGAGCACCTGAGTTACCACACCACTGATAGACAGTGGCAGACCTTCGCTGATAGTGATGGAACCGGCTGCGGTGCAGCTGTTGGCATCCGTTACAATCACGGTGTATGTTCCGCCTGTTACACCGGTCAGGTCTTGAGTGGTAGCGCCATTGCTCCACAGATAAGTGTAAGGTAACACACCTCCGCTTACGCTAAGATCTGCACTGCCGTTGCTGGCACCTGGGCAGGTTACATCTGTTTTGGTGATAGACACACTGAGTGCAGTAGGCTGTGTGATGGTAGCTGTGAATGTAACCGTGCAGGCATTGGCATCGGTAACAGTTACCGAGTAAGTGCCTTGCACAAGCGCATTGATATCTTCAGTGGTAGCTGCGTTGCTCCACAGATAGGTGTAGAGTGGTGTGCCGCCAAATACGTTCACATCTATAGTGCCATCGTTGCCCCCGTTGCAACTTACGTTGGTAGAACCTGCCAGCACAGCCACCAATGGTGCAGGCTGCGTGATGGTTGCCGAAGCAGTGGTAGTGCATCCGTTCGCATCAGTGATGGTAACTGAGTAAGTGCCGGCTGCAACAGCAGATAAATCCTGTGTGGTATCGGAATTACTCCAGAGATAAGAGTATGGTAAGACAGCACCGGTAACCGTTAAATCTACAGAACCAGCAGTAGCTCCGTTACATAGTATATTGGTAACTACTACGAATGATGCAAATGCAGTTGGCTCAGCCACTGTAGCAGATGCAGTGGCGGTGCAGCCATTGGCATCCGTCACCACCACCTGATAAAATCCGCCAGCCACGTTGAGCAAATCTTGAGTAATGGCTCCGTTGTTCCAGCTATAGCTGTATGGTGATGTTCCACCAACCACTGTTACATCCACACTGCCGTCAGAAGCGCCAGCACAATTCACATCCACTTTGGTGGCAGAGGCAGTTAGCAATGCCGGCTCCGTCAGTAACTGTGATGCTGTTTGTGTGCAACCGTTGGCATCAGTGATGGTCACTGTATAGGTGCCGGCAGCCAGTGCGCTCACATCTTCTGTGATAGCTCCGTTGCTCCAGGCAAATCCGTATGCAGGCACACCACCGCTTACCGAAATATCTATACTACCGCTGTTGTTGGTGTTACATGTGAGGTTCTGGAAGGATGCTACGTTCACAAACAGCGGCAGAGGTTGAGTGAGTGTGGCACCCACCGCAGCAGAACATCCTTTGCTATCGGTGATAGCCACGTTATATGTTCCGGCAGTAAGACCAGTAATGTCTTCTGAGGTGGCTGCATTACTCCAAAGGAAGTTGTACGGAGCGTTTCCTCCTGATACAGATATATAAATAGAACCACTTGACGCACCATTACATCCTATATTGATGACAGAATCAATCTGTGCCTGTAGTAAAGCAGGCTGTGTGATGGTTACGTTTAAAAAGTCAGTGCATCCTTTGCTGTCGCGCAGGGTTACTACATAGTTACCGGATGCGAGCCCGGTAAAGGTGCCTGTTGGCTGAAACTGCACCCCGTTGATGGAATAAGAATATGGTGCTATGCCTCCAGAAAGCGAAACGGTAACAGTTCCATCCACACCACCAAAGCAGGAAACCGGTGTTTGTGATATGATTGAACCTGTTACGCTGTAGGCAGTATCTATGAATACATTTGTTGTATCTGTGCAGCCATTGAAGTCAGTAACTAATACAGTATAAGTACCGGTAAGCAATCCATTAAAAACATTTCCCGGCTGAGAAGGTCCGCCATTGAGTGAGTAATTGTATGGGGTAATTCCGCCTGTGGCGTTCACCGTAATGCTGCCATCGAACACGTTGTCGCAACTGGCATTGGCCGGTACACTTACATGATCCAGCACAAGAGGTTCATTCACAGTAACCGGATTGTTGCTGTATGCAGACTGACAGTTCAGTGCATCTATCACCAACAGGTTGTAGTTGCCAGCCGTTAAACCGGGGAAGTTGCCAGCTGTTTGTGTGCTAGCACCACTGTCTATGGAATAAATATAAGATGGAGTACCGCTGGAAGCCGTAATAATAATACTGCCGGTGTTTCCTCCATTGCATAGCACATCGTTCACAACCACATTGCTCACTACAGGCAGAGGTGCCACTGTGATAGTCGCACTTCCCAAAAATCCAGAAGAGCGAACACAACCATTTGCATCCGTAATCTGAGAAATAGTATAGGTCGTTGTACTGGCAACCAGTTCGTTTATAGTATCCCCTGAATTAACTCCCGTTTTTGAAAAAACATTAGTACCGTCCGTATACACCACATCAAACGGAGCTGTACCCACATTGAAGTTGAAAGTAAGGGTAGTATCAAAACCGCTACAAAGTGTTACAGAACCACTCATACTTCCGTTGGGGAGTGGATTTACGTTTACTGTAAATGGTGTGCACACCGTTGTGTTACACAATCCTTCTGCACGTAAGTAATAAGTTGTGGATATGGTAGGCGCTACATTGATTGGTGAACCAGACCCGATGATGGTTCCACCGCAGCTACCGGTGTACCAATTCCAACCAGCTCCCACACCAAGTTGACCGCCCACAGAACTTAAGTTAGTATTTCCACCTATACAGATTGCAGGACTACCGGCTACTGATGATGCCGGTTCCGAAGTATCGTTAACGGTAACGGTCACAAAAACACAATTGGTCGTGTTGCAAGTACCTACTGCTCTTACATAATAATCATTATTAGTGGCAGGAGTAATTGTAACTGAAGGGCCACTACCCACTGCAGTGCCACCGCAACTTCCGCTGTACCATTGCCAGTTAGCTCCGCTTCCTAGCGTACCTCCTACTACAGAGAGTGTGGTTGAAGTACCCTCACAAATAGTGGTAGTACCCGAAATACCGCTAGCCGCTGTTGAAAGTTGATTAACGGTTACAGTTAACTGTGCGCACGTGGTATTGTTACAAGTTCCTTCAGCCCGCACAAAGTAGGTAGTAGTGGAAGTAGGTGAAACGCTAATGGATGCACCGCTGCCTACGCTGACACCTCCGCATGAAGAAGTATACCATTGCCAAGAGGCACCTGCCCCTAAACTTCCTCCGTTAACAGACAATGTTGTGGACTGGCCATTGCAGATAGTGGATGTGCCGGTGATGGAAGTTGGAGCTACCGATAACTGCAATACGGTTACCCCTGCAGAAGCACAGGACGTGGTATTGCAGGTTCCTTCGGCTCTTACAAAATAAGTGGTAGTGGAGATGGGTGATACGGAGATAGACAAGCCCGTACCTACTATGGTTCCTCCGCAACTGCCACTATACCAACGCCACACAGCACCCGTTCCCAAAGAGCCCCCGTTAACGGTTAGCGTTGTAGATTGACCGTTACAGATAGGTGTAGTACCTACCGCTATTGAGCCCGGTGCAGTAGAAAGCGTGTTGACTGTTACTGTAGCAGAAGCACATCCTGTGGTATTACAAGTACCAATAGCCCTAACAAAGTAAGTAGTGGTGGTGGAAGGAGAAACCGTGATGGAGTTACCCGTTCCTACGAGTGTTCCGCCACAACTTCCGCTATACCAGTTCCATGAGGCACCAGCACCTAATGAACCACCTGACACACTAAGTGTTGTAGATCCACCGTTACAAATGGTAGTGGTACCGGTAACTCCGGTGGGGGCAGTTGACAACTGCTGCACTGTAATGGTTACAGGCGTGCAGGCCGTGTTGCCGCAAGCGTTTTCACCTCGTACACAATAGGTGGTGGTGGTAGAAGGAGAAACGGTAATGCTGGTGTTGTTATACTGAAGGAAAGTGCTTCCCTGATACCAAGCCCAGTTGCCTGCTGTGCCGGTGGTACCGGCAAATCGGGTGAGTGTAACAGTAGTACCGTTACAAACGATAGAGGATGGAGAAGCCGTAATACTAGTGGCCGCAGTAAATGGCACTTCGTAAGTTACCCAAAGTTGAGGTCTGTTCGCATTACTATGTCCTCTCCAGTCAATCCACTCATCATTATCGGTAATAATCGGATCCGAGTGGTTGTTATTAAACTTATCGACTGATACCACAAAAAAATCATAGGGTAAAGATGCCTGCACACGGCCTTTCATATCCACCTGGTAGAAGTCTTTCCACTGATTGTTTGCTGTTGGATACTGCGTGCAAGCGCCTCCACATACGTTAAACGCGTTAAATCGTCTGAAAATAGTGGCAGTATTATCAATATCTGCATCTATGCTCGAACAAGGATATGCTGGATTGCTTGGGTCTGTAGTAATGGGATCATAAGGCTGCAGGTAAAAATCTAGCTGATTGTCGCCATTATTACCGTTCTGGAAATTATACTGATACCATCTGGCATAAGCTAACTGAAAGCAGGCATTATCGGGAATAGAAGCAATATTGTATTGCGCATAGCCCTGAAAGTAATCATCGTCTATATTGCCATCATCAAAACCTGCTCTGATGTTGTCATCAGCGTCATTTTGCGGATTGTAATCGCAGCCTGCATCATTATCAACCTGAAAAGTCCAGAACTGCGTATTGTTCGGGTTGTATACTACTGTAGGGTCCACCACTACCGGAAAAGCTCTTTGTGTGCTGGTAAGCCAGGTCGTTGGCACTAAAACGTCAATGTAGATAAAACCATTTTTCTCGGTCGTGTGATACTGGCCAACAATTCGGCTATCTCCCCATTCATTATTTTTTTCGTAGAAAGACGGAGCTTTGTATTTAAGCAAAGACTGACCACTGCTATTTTTAATCAGCAGTATTTGGTTCCCTTGCTCTAACTCGGCATGATATCCGCTTGGTAATTTTAAGCCCTCGCGAAATGAGATGTATTGAGTTCCGGATGGAATATTCAGCCAGTTAATGTCACCTAACAGGTAGTCAAGTTCATACCCGATGGAATTTTGTGTGATGGATGCTTCCACATTAGGAAACACATTCTTATAGGTTATTACTTCATTATTCACTCCGCTAACAGAACCAGCCATCAACCCGGCCGTTCCCAATTCGTTGAATTGATTATCGAGATAATAAACGCCTGCATTTTGCATCATGCGCAATTCGTCATTATTTTCTGTCAATATCTGTATACCATTTTGCAAAGAATTTCCATAAAACGTATGGTGTGCGTTGTAAATATTGGCATAACCAAAACCGGGAATCGTATTACTCGGATAAATATCATTCAATATAGTATGCCATTTGTTGTTCTTGCGATAATGCACCACACCCGCGCTCGAGATCGCAGTTATAGTGCCATTGGCATTTTGGAAGTGCTTGGTGGTGG
>CAYQRR010000065.1:0-8714 GCA_964419635.1 uncultured Chitinophaga sp.
GAGCCGCTGTAGTTAACGTCAGGGGTATAGGTTACCAACTCCGGATTTGAAGTTTGAAGCACACTGCTAAGTGAACCTCCTCCCGAAATAATGGACCAGGCACCCGTGGTAGCTCCCCCACTCACGGAGGCACCTGACAATGCCACTGCAACCGGTGTAGCAGATTGACAGACTGCAAAATCTGCCCCTTCCACCACTACAGCAGGAGCGTTTAAAATAAGCGTTCCAGTAGTGAGGCCAGTGCATCCACTTCCCTGATCTGTTACAGTCAAATTATAGACACCACCTGTACTTACTGTAATGGATTGGTTAGTCGAACCGAAACTAGGACCACTCCAGTTGTAGGAGAATACACCATTTCCACCGGTTCCACCCGAAGCACCGCCAATAAGTGTAGTGCCGGAGCCGGAGCAAACTGTAAGGCTACCATTAATAGTCGCACTTGGGGCCTGATTAACTGTTACCCCTAAGCTGGATGATGTCCCACTAGTGCAACCTACCGGGCTTACTGTTACGTTTCCACCTGCAGTACTGAAAGTTACTGAAATAGACAAAGTCCCCTGACCCGAATTGATAATTGCTCCTACAGGAACAGTCCAGTTATAACTGGTAGCATTCAATGCAGCTGTAGTACTGTATGTTTTGGTAGAACCTTGACAAGCCACCGTTGGACCGGTGATTGGCTGGGCTGGACCGGTAGGGGTGGTAATAATAAATTGAGAGTATTTTGGTATAGACCACCCACAACAATCTTCTTTTACACGCAAACGCACTTTATAGGTACCCGCTGAATATAAGCTTGTATTTACTAAGCCCGGATTCTGGGAAGAACTGGTGTAAACGGTGCTTGAAAAATTGTTACTCGAAATAGCCCATTCATAAGCAGTTCCCGTGGTAGGTGTGCTTAAGGTTATATTTTGACCCACACAAATAGGATTGGTAATGGTATCAATAACCGGTAGACTTCGTGTACCTTTTATCTTAATAAACTTGCTATAGGTTACTCCGTTTACAATTACATCCTTATCCCCTGTGCTGGTATAGTAAACCGCCACCGGAGTGGAACCTGCACCTGTGTTAGTGTAGGTCGTGGTGGTTGGACTGGTATTTTTAACAAATGTTCCATCAGGACCAAATGCACCCCAGGTACCAGCTGTTTTAGTGAGTATTATTTCAGAATTAGTACACCCTTGTTTTGCATCTACAATAACAATAGGACTAGCCACGGGTGATGTACCGCAAGTTGTAGCGCTGTTAGTAGCACAAGTAAAGGATGTAAAAGTAGGAGCCGTTCCCGAGCTATATATAGCATAAGCAACACCAGCTTGTGCTGCACCTCCTGCTCCACCATTACCTCCATTACCTCCATTACCTCCACTACCTCCTTTACCCACATTACAGTCGTTATTCCACCCACCTGCGCCACCTGCGCCACCTGCGCCACCTGCGCCACCCAATCCGCCTGAGCCACCGGCACCGGCAGTGCCGGAAATCATACGACTGTCACTGATTGTACCCGAAACGTTATTGTATAAATACAATGCAAAACTGCTTCCGCCCGCATAACCACCGGTGCCACCAGTGCCACCACATCCGCCACCGCCTCCACCACCGCCCGAGCCACCGGAACCATCGTTGCAAGCAAGTCCAGCTTCTGCTCCACCTCCACCTCCACCTCCCCCTCCTGAACCATGACCTCCATTTGCCCCAGAGCCACCCGGAGTACCCGGAACAAAGAAACCGCCCGAGAAGCTTCCGGCTGACCCTGCTGCTCCTACTACCCCTGCCGCTCCGCTACCGCCAGCTGTACCATTACCACCAGCACCAGGGTTGGAACACCCGAAAGGATCGCATGCATCACCACCGGGGTCTCCTCCTATGCCTGGTGATGGGCCTGAACCATTATAGCCTGCACCAGCATAGTACTGATCCCAAGAGTTAGGCCCCCCAAGTCCTCCTGCATTGGCACAACTTCCTGTACCAGCCGGGGTGTAGCCATAGTTTAAATTTTCATTATTGCCATCACCGCCCCCACCGCTTGAACCACTACCACCATTGGCACCGTTCGAGCCTGCCGTTCCATTAACCCCAGCACTTGCGCTACCCGACTGCAAAACAACTCGATTTAACACATAACCAGTACAACCACCCAGATAAACGGCATAATTGGATATTCCTTCGCTGTTGTTTGTTCCAGAACGCTCATTAGCATTAGCATTGCGAGTTTGAACCTTTACGTCTTTAATAGTGAAGTTCGATTTGTTGTTTAACACCAGCCCACGTAAATAACCCACATTTTTTCCGGAAACAGATACTGTATTAAAAGTGGTGTTGTTGAAGTTTAATATGGACTGATCACCGGAATTGTCGCTTGATTTTACCCAATACGTGCCGGCATCAACATAACCACCATCAATCGTAAATGGGTTAGCAGTAGTAATCTCATATTCTGCACTGAAATTATAGGTTCCTTCAAGTAAAATGATATGGTTCCTTGCCGGATTGGCATTCAAAATGGTAAATGCATTGGCGAACGAGGAAGGACAGGTCTCTGTTCCTTCAGTAGTGTTTGCGTCACCCAGTGGCGATACATATATATAGTCACATGCTCCGAAGCCTGAACCTGCTGTAGGGAATGTGAATGATATAGTGGTTCCGTAAGTGCAACTGTTGCCATCACGTATTTGAATAGGTACGTTGGTATAGGTTGATGGAGGATTAGGAAAACTACCGGATGTATTGTCTGGGCCAAATGGTCCACCATTGAAACTATACTGAAATGATCCCTCACCGCCAGAGCTGGTTGCAAACAGTGTGGCATTGGTATATGTGCTACCGGAACAATCAAAATTAGGGTTTACAGTTACTAACAATGGTGATGGTGCGGTGAGAGTAAATGATTTACTTGAATTACAACCGTTGGCATCTGTAACAGTTACCGTGTATGTGTTGGCGGTTAAACCGGTACGGTTGGCGCCATTATTTGATCCGGCTATATCCGCCCAATCGTAATTCAAGGAACCTATACCGTTGGTTACGATAGGTGTAATAGTACCGGTTGCACCTCCGTTACAATTAATGTTGAATCCTCCTCCGGTGGAGGTTGATAGGTTGCCATTAACCGACATAGCTGCCGGCTCCGATAAACTAAAAGTGGCGGTTTGGTTACATCCTCCTGCATCAAACACAGATACAGTATAGGTACCAGCTACCAAACCCGAAACGGTGTTCGTAGCACTATTAGTAGAGCCTGAACTTGCCCCATTTGACCAGAAATAGGTGTATGGATTTGCAACCGAAGTAATGGTAGCCGTAATCGCTCCATTGGATGAACCCTGACAACTTACACCAAACCCGTTATACGCAACGTTATTGGGGTTGGAAGGTGTAATAGAGAAGGTAGGTGTAATAGTGACCAAGACCAGCTGATACTGACTGCCCTCGCAAAAAGTAACGTTGTTGTAGCTGGTAATGTAAATATCCTGAGAGGAGGTAATAGTAATACCGGAGCCCGTACTGATTAAGGTTCCCGATCCTCCCGCTGAGGGTGGTATTCCATTATAAAATCTACAAGTGTTACCATCTGTACCGGGTGATGCGGTTAGTGTGTAAGGACCACAATTAACTACAGTGTCTTCGGAAACTGTAGGAATCGTAGGCACATCAATGCTTACCACATTAGAATTACCAGAAAGATCGCAGGCTAAACCACTATAGAGAACGCGTGCACGGTAATATCTTTTAGCAGTTAGGGAGGGGGTAGTAATAATTGCCCCACCACCACTAGTAGTTCCCGCACCTACACTTGTCCAGGCTGTAGAACCGTCCGGAGACCACTCCCAAGTGTAGGTAGGCGTGCCGGTACCATTGCTTGGTGTAGCGGTAATAGTACCTACGTTGGAAGAAGCACACATTGGATTGCTAGTTACCGCTATGGAAACAGAGGGATCCGGAACTACCGTCCAGGTAGCGACAGTAGCAAATGTTTCTGCCGCGCCATCACATCCGTTTCCGGAGCAATCTCTGCGAGTTTGTACCGTAACTGTTCTTCCACCTAAGCCGACAGTAGAAATAAGACTACCACCTGTGTAGCTAAAGGTACCACCAATAGGGCCGACACCACTTACAATATATTGAAACCCGTCTGTGCAAGTAAGTCCACCAGTGCCCGCATTGAAAGTAGCAGATAAATCTTGACCCTCGCACACGGTTGTTCCACTCAATGGTGTAGCCACGTTTAGAGTTGGAGCCACCGGATCGGAAACGACTGTCCAAGTAGCTAAAGTGGTGAATGTTTCTCCCGGACCATCGCAGCCGTTGCCCGAGCAATTTCTGCGAGCCTGCATGGTCACAGTTCTACCGGCCATGCTGGTTGTAGCTATTGGGTTAGAAGGAGTGTATGCAAAAGTTCCGCCCACCGGACCCGATCCGCTCACGATATATTGAAACTCATCTGTGCAGGAAACACCACCCGAGCCTGCATTGAATGTAGCGGATAAGTCCTGGCCTACACACACCGAGGTACCGGAGGCTGGGGTGGCCACATTCAGCGTAGGTAGGGATGGATCAGAAGAGACGGTAACGGCTGTGGAAGCCTGTGTACCCCAGCATCCATTTGTACCTCCACTGTATCCTCTGTAATAATAGGTGCCGGCTGAAGAAACCGACTGAGGCGATTGTGCTGCGGTAGATACGCCCCCGGAGGTCGTATTTTGCCAGTAAGCTATTCCGCAAGTCATGGCCGGAGAAACCGTCAAGTTTGAACTACCGTCTGTGCAAATTGCCAGGTCGGAGTTAACTATAGAGGGTATGGAAGGGTCAGCATGCCTGTAAGTCATAGTTCCGGAAGTGGCGTTCCAGGTAGCACTGCTTCTATTGGCACTTACCCGCAAAGTGGTGGTGGAACCTGAATACCAGCAAGTTTGATTCGTAGTGAAAAGACCACTACTACCGGTTCCATTTTGTGGATTAGCACAAAATCCGCTTATGTTCCCACCGGCACCGTTGGCCCAAGAAAAATTATAGTAGGTCTGTGGTGTAATAGTTAAATCATAATACGCGCCTGAACCGCACTTAAAATTAGCGGTGTTACAGTTAGATGGCGTACCCGATAACGCGGGGTTGGTCTCTACAGCCAGATTGCATTGACCGTACGCTACGGTACCTGAAATTGCTAAGTAGAAACAGAGGATTACTGAGTAGATTTTTTTACCCATAGTGGTGTTAATTTTAGATGCGTGCATTAAATAACGACCCTAAAGTAAAAAAAAAACCATACAGTGTCAACTAGTCGGGAAAGCGGTTTAATCTCCTATTCCCCGTCAAACTGATTTCGGAAGCCTGCAATTTTAATCTCACGAATGCTTTGCTGCACTTTTGCCTTCAACTCCGTTTTATAGGCAACAAGATTTTCAGCGACCATATTATCTGCAGTTGCTACAATCTGTGCTGCTAAAATGCCGGCATTGCGTGCACCATTTAGAGCTACGGTGGCAACTGGAACTCCGGATGGCATTTGCAAAATAGATAAAACAGAGTCCCATCCGTCAATGGAATTAGACGATTTGATGGGAACCCCTATCACAGGCAAAGTGGTAACACTGGCAACCATTCCTGGTAGATGAGCAGCACCACCAGCTCCGGCAATCACAACTTTCAACCCACGCTCTCTGGCAGTAGAGGCATACTCCAACATTCGCTCCGGGGTTCGGTGTGCACTCACCACTGTCAACTCAAATTCAACTCCCAAATGCCCCAATACTTCTGCAGCTTCCTGCATTATTTTCAAATCGCTATCGCTGCCCATGATGATACCTACCTGCGGTGTAGACATAGTTTTCTGTTTTTATGCAAAAATAATTTTCTTGCCAACCCCTGTAGTAATTCTCCCTTATTTTCAGCCTTGAACTTATCTAACTACAACATGGAAATTTTAAAAACCGCTGATGGAAGCCACACTCTTTTCTCCGAAATGTTTAATGAGGTGTATCATTCCCGCCACGGCTCCATTCAAGAATCCAATCATGTATATATCGACAGTGGTGTAAAGTATTTTATGGAACAAAACCACCCGCGAAAATCCATTTCTGTTCTGGAGATTGGGTTTGGGACCGGCCTCAATGCATTACTCACTATGCTGTATGCGAAAAAGCATGAGGTATCAGTACAATACTCAACTGTGGAGGCTCAGCCCGTAGACATTTCAATTGTGAAACAACTCAACTATACCGATTTATTAGGTTTCGAATACTGCTACGGGCCTTATCACCCACTTCACCTTTGCAGATGGGAAGAGACACACCAGATAATCCCTTATTTTGCATTCAATAAAAAAAAGAGCAAAGTGGAAGATGTGCATTTAGATGCCGAATACGACATTGTTTTCTTTGACGCATTCGCTCCCACACATCAGCCGGAAATTTGGAGTGCAGATATCTTCTCTAAACTGTATGATGCAATGTCGCCTAATGGAATCCTGGTGACTTATTGTTCAAAAAGTGTTGCACAAAAGGCAATGCGCGATGCGGGTTTTGTGATAGAAAAGCCCGTTGGGCCTTGGGGTAAACGCGAAATGATTCGTGCACACAAGCAAACCACTTAGTTATGCTTTACAAATCGCCTAATCCATCGGTGACCATCGCTCGTGATGATGATAAAGTATGGTCCAGCAGCAAATTGGCTTACATCTACAATGCTCTCTTTTGAATGAGCTTCTAAAAAATGCCCCACCTTCTGTCCTGTTAAATCGGTAACAAAGAATTCATCTATCAACGTTTCCGATTTCAAGTAAAGTAAGTCGGAAACTGGATTTGGATAAACTCGCAGGCTATTATCGAACTGGTTCTCAGCAATACCAACAGTAGAATCATTATCTATAATGCGCACGGTGCATCCAATAGTTCCAAGTGTTGCGCCATTGGTTGGATTTATCAAATCGAAATTTATCTCCTCATTTCCTTCATCCAAACCATCCTCTATTATATCGACAAAAAAAGCAAGCGTATCGGCTGTGTTAGCTAAAAAGACCAGCGTAGTATCAGTAAAAGTAAAATCCACATTGCGCGTGGCGCTACCTGCTGCCAGTTGTATTGTAGCAGCCGTGTTGTTTGTTACAGGCGTAGAAAGAGTAACCTTCACTTGCACCAACCCGGCATCTTCGGTGTAGTCATAGGATGCTCCCAAAAACGATACAGTGAGCACATCACTATCCGTGATATACAAATTATAAATGGAATCGGGGCCCACCTCTGTATTGGCAGATAGGTTGATAAAACGCAGCAATGCATTTTCGGTGGGTTCTATCAGGTTATCGTTATTTATGATGAAACTAACTGTATCAAAAGTAACTCCCGCACCTGCTGTTATGTTTTGGTTAGTGTAAACAAAATCGTTCGCAAATCCTTGAGTGGCGGTAGAAGCCCCTGCATCCAATGCCACCGAAAAAATGGCATTTTGTCCACTGGGATTTATGCACTGAACCACTACATCAAAATAGTTAAAGTTGGGAGTGTAAATTTCAGGAACAGAGTCTAATATTTTCACAAAACGAATCACCGCTGGTGCTATAGGCTCCGGACTGCCACAGTTAGCCGTGTTATGAAATCCCAGGGAATCAATCAGATCTACCGGATAACTTTTCCAGCTTTGCACCGCAGCGTTCCAATCTTTACTTCCAATGTAGTAGTAGTAATTTCTAATCAAGGTATGGTTTTCGGTGGTGGCAGTATCCACCACCCAACTGTTGCCCGGATCCACTCCTATCACACCCAATATGTCAATGGTGTCGCTGATGTGAAGCAGAGCATATGCGTCATCCCCATTGTGATTTACATAACCAGTCAGCGTATCAGCTTTAAGTTTTAAAAGTGAATCAGCCGTAGCATTAACCAATACATACACATCTTCCGCAGCAAGAGTGCCGGAGAGTTGAAATTCCACACCGGATGTGGCGCCATTCGTAAATCGAACAATCTTGTAGTCGGAAAGATTTACTGCACTGTTGGTGGGGTTATATATTTCAATCGCTTTGTTGTTGGAAGAGCCTTCTATATATTCACTGAAATACAAATCGGTGCAATCGCTGCCCGAAAGGGTTTCGTTGTTGCGTATAGTAATGTCAAAAGTAGAGTCGGCCAGTTGCGCGTCATTCGTTGGGTTTGTAATTTTGATAGCAATGGTTTCGTCTGCCTCAAACAAATTATCATCCACTATGGTTACAGGCACTTGGCGCGTACCCGATGTGCCGGCAGGCCAGGTGATAGTGGTATCTGAAAAATAGTAGTCGATACCTTGTGTAGCAGTGGCCGAAACCAATTTTACAGTTACGCTTGTTGGATTTACGCTTGGTTTATTCAGCAACACCGGCACATTAATGGTTCCAATATTCTCAAATTGCGATTGGGTAGGCGGATAGATTAACAAGAAGAGCGCATCGTCATCTATGATGGTCAGCGTATCGGTACTTACTGGGCCAATGGTTGCGCCATTGGTAGGGTTAGAAAGTGAGATGAAAATAGTTTCGTTGGGTTCATCTAAATTATCACTAATAATATTGAATGATATTTGCTGCGGACCAAAAGAATTGGCTGGAAAGGTCAATAAACTTGGCGAAGCATTAAAGTCTGTTCCATTGCTTGCTGTGCCTCCGGAAATATTCACTGCTACCGTAGTAGGATTTGCATTTGGATTCGCGATGGTAACAGAAACAATAACGG
>CAYQRR010000065.1:8724-10395 GCA_964419635.1 uncultured Chitinophaga sp.
CTGGCTGGAAACAGCAAACTGAACAACAGGAGATGGCGGACAGAAGGTTTGGTTTGTATTCACATCTGCATGCGAAGTATCTAAACCGGCTTCCCAGGTAAAGGAAGCATACGTGGTGCCAAAGCCTACCAACTGTATGGAGACACTATCCGGAGTATTTAGTGTTTCGGCTACGCCCATATCGGTGGATGTGAGTCCGGCAGCGCGCCCGTCAGCAGCGGTTATGATACCCTCGTAAGAAAGAAACTGCAAAACGGTATCCACGTTATTTACGCCACATCCGCTATGCTGCGGTGCATAAACCAATGCCAGCCCATCATTGGGGCCATTCTGTATACCATCTACGGGTAAGCCAAACCATGCAGTTCCTATTCCGCAATATTGCACAGGTAATGTTCCGTTAAGCGTAATGGTGTCATAACTTAAAGCATTAGTGGGTGTAAGCCCGGTGTATAACCAAACTTCAAAACAATTGAGGTTGGTGCCGGCAGTACCCGCCACTTCAAAGCCCTCATTTCCATCTACCCCCAAATCATCATAGTGAATTTCGTTTATCCAAACATTGGGTATTACCACAGATTGTGCGGTAGAAAAAAACAGAGATGTGCATAACACATAGAGCGCAAAGATTTTCTTCATACAGTATATTGCGATTAAAGGGTTACAAATTAAGTCAAAACCATTTGCGAAATGTTAACGTAAAGAATAGTGTGTGGAATAAATTCTGTGGAACAGATTAGGAAGTCTGTTTTATAATTTTCTATCATCGCTACACAAGAAAAGAATATGCCCAATCAAAACATTTGGAGTTACGAGTTTGAGAAAAGCAAAGAAATAGGCAAAGGTCAACTTTTGCTGTCTGAACCTTTTATGTTGGATGAGAATTTCAGAAGAACCGTTGTTCTCATCTGCGACCACAATGAAGAAAACGGTACGGTGGGTCTGGTGTTAAACAAACCAATCAATCTGCGATTAACCGATGTGGTGGAGGATTTCCCATCCTTTAAAGCCCCATTGTTTTTGGGTGGGCCTGTAGGCACCGACACGCTTCAGTTTCTTCACACTTTAGGCGATCAAATAGAAGACAGCATTAAAATTGCCGACAACCTGTATTGGGGAGGAGATTTCGAACAACTTAAAACACTCATCGAGCTGGAGAAGGTATCTGCACAAGACATTCGTTTTTATTTAGGTTATAGCGGATGGGGATTTCATCAGCTCGAGGAGGAGATGAAGGAAAATTCATGGATACTTACACCTGCAACCCACCACCATATTTTTAAAACCGACTACACAGTCCTTTGGAAAAACACCATGCAGCACATGGGTGGGGTGTATGAAACAATGGCTACTTATCCCGAAAATCCTTTGTTGAATTAATGTTTTGCAGCGGCTCTTTGCAACCGATCATTAATCGCTTTTCCCAACTCAATTTCAGGAAATTCAACGGCTACAATTTCATCCAACTGCATTTGATCCAATTGTCGCATTACCGCAAAAAGATTTTTTGCAGCTTCCTTCAAATTGCCTTTTTCCGAGAGTAGAAACTGTTGATTTTTCGGAACACCCGGGAGCCATTCATTGAAACCAATCGCAGCCGAATTCTTTTGCAACTTTAGCGATACCGCTTCACTTGCAGTGACCAACCGAAAGGGTGTACGGGGCGCATAA
>CAYQRR010000066.1:0-10334 GCA_964419635.1 uncultured Chitinophaga sp.
CCGGAGGCTTATGGCGGTAGTGGTATGGATATGTGGGCTGCGGTCGTAGTGAGTGAAGAGCTTTCCAAAGCGAATGTGGGTGGTTTGGCTATGTCGTTATATGCACACACTTATTTGCCACTCCCCGTGATCAACGCAATTGGGACCGAGGAGCAAAAACAGAATTATTTGAAACCAGCCTTGAAAGGCGAAAAAATAGCCGCACTGGGAATTACGGAACCTGGTGCCGGTTCCGATGTGGGGGGCATTAAAACTACTGCCGAAGATAAGGGCGACTACTATCTGGTAAATGGTTCTAAGATGTTCATCACCAATGGTACCCTGGCAGATTTTATTGTATTAGCGGTGCGCACAGGTGAGGGGCACAAGCTCTCTTTACTTTTGTTCGATACAAGTATTGAGGGTTTCTCCGCTGTTCCCGTCACCAATAAGTTAGGAATGCACACGAGTGATACCGGCCAATTGTTTTTTGAAAACTGCAAAGTGCCTAAAAGCGCTTTACTGGGCGAGAAAGACTTTGGTTTTTATTACATCATGAGCAATTTTCAGGAAGAGCGACTCATTGCTTCGGTTACAGGCACGGCTTCGGCACAGAACAATCTTGATAAGGCTAAACAATACATGCACGAGCGCGAGGCCTTTGGCAGACCCATTGCAAAGTTTCAGGTGTTGCGTCACAAGATTGCTCAAATGGCAATTAAGGTGGAAGCGTGTCGTTCACTTTCCTACCGTGCAGTGTCCGAGTTTATAGAGCACGGTCCGGGAGCGTATAAGATTATTTCTATTGCAAAAGCATATGTCTGCGAAGAAGCATTCAATGTAGCCAATGACGCTTTGCAGATACATGGTGGATGGGGATATATGGAGGACTATGGAGTGGCTCGTTCTTTTCGCGATTTGCGATTGCTAACCGTAGGTGCCGGCACAACGGAAATCATGCATGAAATTATCAGCAAGATTGAGATGGATGAAGTAAAGCACGACAAGCAAATTGCCAAACGTAGCTAATTGGAGCGTGCCAGAAAATCTAGTTGTATTCGTTCATCAGTTTTGCCACCACTGCTTGATCTATTGGAAGCGAAATTTCTTTCTCTTCCGATAAATTTCGGATTGCTACCCAGCGGAATGACTCCGCCTCTTCGCCCACTTTAACGGTAAAGTCAAATTTTTTATCGGATACAGTGATGTGTCTCCAATCAGTTGATTCTACTTTATAGTAAATGCTAATAATCTGGCTTTCGGTATCAAAGTAGGATTTTTGAAAAAAATCAGTTGTATAAAAATGCTCTTTTATCACTACTTCAATACCGGTCTCTTCCTTAAATTCTCTGGCTAGGCCCTCTCGGGTACCTTCTCCCAACTCTAGCCCTCCTCCCGGAAATTTAGTAGCACGATTGCCATTTTTAAATACTTCATCGGCCACCAAAATTTGTTCGCAGTCATTCATGAGCAGGCCATAAACCCTCACATTAAATCGCTGCAAATTGTGATTCATACGTTCGATGATTAATATTTAAAACCCAGGTTACTGCGCTTTCCCTCCGCTATTTTAAACTCCTTCAAATCGTCCAGCGTCATTGTTTCCAGCATTTCTTTGGTGCGTTGATCTTTAGCCATGGAAGCTAAACGAAGGTTTTGGTTTTGCACTGCCTCCACTATGAGTTTTCGTATTTCGCGGGCATTACCAAAGTATTTATCGCGATAGTCAAAAATGGATTTGATGTATTTCTGCATATAATCATAGGCTTCATTATCCATTCGTATGTTTTCCTGCTTGAGCAGTGCCAGCGCAATTTTGAAAAGTTCGTGTTCGTTGTAATCGTGAAAGGTAAAGGTTCTATCAAAGCGGGAACGTAAACCCGGGTTGCTTTCCAGAAATCGGTTCATTGGTTCTGTGTACCCTGCAACAATTACAGCAAACTCTCCGCGACTGTCCTCCATACGTTTAAGCAGGGTTTCTATTGCTTCGCGACCAAAATCGTTACCCTCGCCCAAGGCGTATGCTTCATCAATAAACAGTACACCGCCTTTTGCTTCTTTAATTCTTTCTTCTGTTTTAAGGGCTGTTTGTCCCACATATCCAGCTACCAAGCCCTGTCTGTCAAGTTCCACCATTTGTCCTCGCTCGAGCAATCCGAGGGCTTTAAAAATCTTGCCCATGATGCGCGCCACGGTAGTTTTGCCGGTTCCCGGATTGCCGAGGAAAACGGTGTGGAGTGAAAATTTATTCAAAACATCCTTGCCGATATCGTGATAAAAACGAACCAACTTAATGAGCTCGGTAACTTCGTTTTTAATATTGCTGATGCCTACCAGCGCATTCAATTCATCAAGTGCACTTTGCAACAGTTTTTCATTTACATTGATGTTGAATTTTCGCTTGCCTCTTTGCTTAAATACGAGTTCTATATCTTCTTTTTCGATGGTAGAAAGCATAGTGCCATCCAGTTCACGCAAGTCGGCACGTTTCATCAGACGAAGCCCGAGGTTCATTTTTGCCTCATCTAAAATTGAAATGGCATATCTGGCATTGCCAAATGTTTTATCACGGTTTCGGAATCCTTCCATCAATTGCTCCGACAGAAAGGCATTTGCTTCTTCGGTCAGATGCACATGTTTCTGAAAAGAATATTTAACTGCAATGGCATGCAGTTCGTCAGGCAAGTAATCTTCAAAGTGGAAATAGTTGGAAAACCTTGACTTGAGGCCCGGATTCGATTTTAAAAACACCTCCATTTCATGCGGATATCCAGCAACCATGATAGCCAAATCCTGTGAGCCATCGCTCATTTCCTTAATCAATACTTCAATGGCTTCTTTACCAAAGTCCTTAGAGTCATCTGCCTCCCGTGCCAGTGAGTAAGCTTCATCTATAAACAAAATACCGCCTTTAGCTTCCTCAATGGCCTTTTTTACTTTGGGAGCAGTTTGCCCAATGTATTCGCCAATTAACTGTGATCGGTCTACCTCTTTTACATGACCTTTGGTAAGCAATCCCATACTTTTATAAATCTGCCCGAGCATTTTTACTACTGTAGTTTTGCCCGTGCCGGGATTTCCTGTAAACACCGAGTGAAGGTTAATTCGTTCAGAGTCTTTAAATCCTCTTTCTTGCCGTAGCTTGAGAAAGTTCAGATAATCAATGTGATTTTTCACTTCCTTTTTTAACTCCTCCAGGCCAATGAGTTCATCTAATTTTTTCACGTTGGCATCCAAAGATTCATCCGGTGCCGCAGGCGGGGAGGAGGTAAGTGCGGCTACATTGCCACTTTGTGTGGTTATTTCAACATCGCCTTCTTCCTCTTCCTCGGCAGTAGGTAAGTGAAGCACGGCAATGACGGTATCCATAAAAACAATCTCCAGACGGTAATTGCTGTCCTTCCAGGTACCGGGGATATCGTTCCCCCAACCTTCGTTAAAGAGGAAGGTCTCTCCCTCTTTTCCTGATTCAATTTTCCGGAAACGCTCAATTCGGGCTTTCAATAATCCGGAGGCATTATACCAGTTAAAGTAAATCTCGCAGTTCCAGTCAATATTTATCTTGTTTCTAATCTTGAATTCAGCATACAAGTATTGGGTTTCATTTCTGCTGATTACTTTAAGGTATTGTTTGTTTTCATCATTTACTGCATTGTAATCGCCTGTAAAGAATCGAACGCTTTCAATGTCAAAATAAGGGTTGTGGTCTTGAGATACTTTTCCTACATCTTCAACATAGAATCTTTTAGTCCCAATCAGCTCGTTGTCGATGTAGGCCTCCCAGCTATATTCTCCTTTATTCCAAAATGAGCCGGGAGTGGCCATGCCCCAGCCCTTGTTGATATATACAACATTTTCGTCCAGTCTTATTTTACGTTTCTCATCCTGTGAACTCAGTTCTTTTTTAATGCCATCAATATGGGAGAAAGCTTTAAGTGTAACAGTCGTTTCCCAGTCCTGCTCATCAAATAGCTTATTGTAAAAAGCAATCTCTGCGCTGATGTAGGTGGTTTCACTTTTATCAAATACCGTTCTGTATTCGCGTGTTCTGTTGGCCAGCCATTCATCGGAGGCGAAAACACGGAGTGTTTTGAATTTATAGTTTTTATAGGCCATAGGTCGTGCTTATTAGTGAGGATTCGTGTTGGCGAGCTGAACTTATTGTATCATGAAAATAGTAAGCCAACGCTTACACCAACGAAAAAATACACACATACATATGTATCAGACGTAAAAATATGTGAAAAAGTTGATTGCCGTTTTCTGTGTAAACAATTCAGGTTTTACACCTGTTAAGGACATTATTATCTGAGGATTCAAAAATTTTTAATGATAAAGTGAAACAAAAGAATTGCCCATGCCGTAAAGGCTAATGTCCGATGCAATTGGAACCTGCAAAAGACAAATTGGGACAACCGAGAAAGAAGGAACATTAACGAACAAGCTAAAATCGGTTACTATGAGAGTCCTAATCACTACACTATTATTTGCAGTATTGTCTGCAAACCTGTTTGCCACACAGGACAAAAAGACGTTGAAAATTCAACTTCAGGCAACAAGTGGAAACATTGATCAAACCACTATCTATTTTGATCAGGCAATACAACCTGCATACAATTTTCAGGAGGATGCCCAAAAGATTTTTAGCGGTGTAGCCGGCAAGCCGGAGTTGTTTTCGGTTACTGCCGATAACATTCAATGCAGCAATAATGGTTTTGGCACACTGTCTAACACAGAAATCGTTGCTTTGGGCTATGATGTAGATGCATCAGGCACATTTACGATTACAGCCGCGCAAATAGACAATTTTGACCCCACTTCCATTATTCGACTAGAGGATACTCAAAGTGGCACTTTTACAGACCTCCGATTGGGTGGTGCATCAGTTACACTAAATGACAACGATGCAACAACTGGCAGGTTCTTTATCCATGTAACCCGTCCCGCTATTTTCAGTTCACAAAATTCCGGATGCCTTAACAACGATGGAATTGTGAATGCTGATTTGGATAATAGTGCAAACTGGACTCTTGTAAACTTGTATGATGCTTTCAACAACCCGGTAGGTTCCTATACCAACGTATCCGGACAGTTTAACTTTAATGCACTTCCGGAGGGCGACTACCATTTAGTAATGGCTTTCGGATCTTACACTACTACGAAAGATTTTCATGTAAGTGGCAACTATGTGGTAGCTGATATTGATGCGAGTGCCTTCAGCGTTGAAACAATGGAAGAAATCAGCTTTTACTCGCTAGCCACTAATTCTAACCAGTTTGAATGGGATTTTGGTGATGGGACACTGATTGTAGGTGTGGCTAATCCATCTCTTTCTTACTTGACACCGGGTGTTTACACCGTGAGTATGAGAGCTTCCAACCAGGCTGGTTGTTCAGACAACGCTAGCGTAACAGTAACTGTAGCTGACAGAGCTTCCTCTATCAAGGATGAAGTAAATGAAGCTGCAACCGTAACCGCTTATGGTAAAAGCGTGAAAGTGAAGATGACTGAAGAGAGTTACTCAGGTGCACAAGTAGAGATTTTTAATCTGCTGGGACAGCCCGTTCATCAGTCAGTAAACAATCAACAGCAGTTTGAGATTTCACTGGACAATCAACCGAACGGGTACTATCTGGTAGCGGTTAAAAACGGAGAAGCCCAAAGCACAAAAAGAATTTACGCAGGTAACTAACAGCCAAATTACTCATAGTTTCATCGAAGGCCCGTCTTGGACAGACGGGCTTTTTTATTTCCATTTTGGCTGATTCCGGGTTGGAAATGCCTCTTATTCCAGATTTTTTAACAAAACACCCTTAGAATGTAACATTTTGTATTTCTGAAGCGTAACAATACTCATGGCAGAACTGAAGGCCCTGTCAGCGTATTAAAAAAGGAACCGATATGAAAAAAATTACACGAGCATTTTGCTTAGTGACATTGTTAGTCGCAATTACCGAGATTGCGTCTGCGGTCACCATTTCTGAAACACATTCGCATGTTACCTGCAATGCAGGTGCCAACGGCAGCATTGATGTAACAGTCTCTGGAGGCACAGCTCCATACTCCTATTTATGGTCTGGTGGTGCCACTTCTGAAGACCGTACCGGCCTGTCTGCCGGACTTTATTCACTCACTGTTACTGATTTTTCGGGTGCCACAGGCACTCTTTCTGTGATTATTACACAGCCAAATGCCATTATAACATCAGCTGCAGTTACCAATGTCTCATGCGGAGGTGGTAACACTGGTGCAATTAACCTATCGGTGATTGGTGGACCTCCGGGCTATAACTATACATGGAATGATTTTGTAACTACAGAAGATCGCTCCAACTTCACCGCTGCGGTCTACTACTGCACTGTAACCGATGCGAATGGTTGTGTGAAAGTTGATTCAGTGAACGTAACACAGCCGTCCGGTATGGTGCTTTCCAGAACGATAACTAATGTAACTTGTGGTAGTGGTGCCAATGGTGGTATTAACCTCACCGTTCAGTTCGGTACCGGCCCTTATTCTTATTTGTGGAGTGATGGTGCTGTTACCGAAGATCGCTCCGCCATCGCTGCCGGCAGCTATACCGTAACCGTAACGGACGCGGCAAGTTGCACTGCTACTATTTCTGGAACTGTTACACAGTCGGGAGGTGGAATGGCTGTAAATACTAGTAGCATCCAACCGGCTTGTTTTGGTGGCAGCACCGGCAGCATTACTGTGATAAATGTGGTAGGCAGTGTGGGACCTTATACTTTCAAATGGAGCGATGGACCTACTACTCAAAACAGAACGGGTGTAGCTGCAGGCCTATACGTAGTAACTGCAACTTCTACTACTGGATGCACGGCATCCGCCTCCGTAAATCTGGGTCAGCCAACAGCTATCAACATCACACTGGTTCCGGTTCCAATTCCTTGTTATGCAGGGAATAATGGTGCTATTAATACAACCGTAACAGGTGGTTCATCTCCATACAGTTACAACTGGGGCGGGGGAGTTATTACTCAAAACAGAACCGGTCTTGTGGCCGGCACCTATACTGTTACAGTAACCGATAGTAAAGGGTGCACCAAGGTAGCTTCCACAGTGATCACCCAACCGGTACAGTTAACTTCTAATGCTGTTCCATCTCCGTTGGCATGTTCCGGTGGCCCTACCGGTTCGGTTATCACCAGTGTAGCTGGTGGTGTAGGCCCTTATAGCTATAACTGGGGTGGCGGTATTGTAACGCAGGATAGAATAAACGTAAATGCCGGCAACTACTCCGTAACCGTAACAGATGCTAATGGATGCACCTCTATGGCCTCCTCCACCGTTCCGGCATACACTCCAATGGCTACCTCCTCTACACAAGTAAATAATGTTTGTTTCGGAGGTAACACCGGTAGCATTAACCTTACAGTTACAAGCGGAAAATCACCGTATACATTTTTATGGAGCAACGGAGCTACTACAGAAGATGTTGCTCTGCTCACTGCCGGAGCATACACCGTAACTGTTACAGATTCAAATGCATGCACCACTACCAGAGCTGTAAATATTACTCAACCAGGACTTGGTATTAATATCAGTGCTATGGTAAATGATGTGACTTGCTTTGGATGGAGCAATGGAAGCGTAACAGTATCGGCATCGAACGGAAATGCCCCCTACACCTACAACTGGGGCGGAGGAATTACTACCCCTAACCAGACCGGTATGAGCGCAGGTAACTATACTGTGAGTGTAACCGATAACATTGGCTGCACGGCTGTGTCTGCTGTAATTACTGTGGCTCAGCCTTCAGCTATCTCTGTTTCTCCCACTGTTGTAAACGCCACTTGTTTTGGTGTTTTAAACGGCTCCGTATCCTTGGCCACAACTGGCGGCTTTTCTCCTTATACCTATTTATGGAGTAATGGTGCCACAACCTCCTCTATCACAGTGGCCGGTGGAGCATATACTGTTACCGTATCTGATAATCATTCTTGTACTAGCTTGGCTTCTGCTACAGTAGGCCAGAATTCGCAAATAGTGATCGCTTCTACTGTTGCACATGTGACTTGTGCGGGTGGGAGCAATGGTGGTGTAAATGTGACCGTATCAGGAGGCGTATCTTCCTATGCTTACAACTGGGGGGGCGGGATTACCTCAGAGGATAGAACATCGTTAATGGCTGGAAATTATTCTTTGACTGTGACTGATAATGCCGGATGCACAGCCAGTGCCTCATTTGTAGTAAACGATGGAGCTACAGTAACCGCATCATCAATAGTTACCAATGTTACCTGCAATAACGGTAATAATGGTGCTATCAATCTTACACCGTCCGGTACAAATATTCCATTTTCTTACAGTTGGGGTGGTGGGATTATCTCGGAAGACCGATCCGGACTTGCCGCGGGTATTTATACAGTAACGGTTACCGATAATGCCGGTTGCTCCGTGGTGCACACCGCAAGCGTTAGTCAGGCAACTTCATTGAATGTGGCAGCATCGGTAGTAAATGCGACATGCTTTGGCTCTGCAAATGGTAGTATCAACATAACAGTTACCGGAGGAAGTACTCCTTATTCCTATAACTGGGGCGGAGGAATAACTACAGAGGATAGAACTGCTCTTGCCGCTAATACCTATACCGTTACAGTAACAGATAATTTACTTTGCACCGCTACCATATCTTCAGTAGTTACACAACCGGCAATTGTATCTGCCACATCCGTAATTACAAATGTAGCATGTGCAGGCGGTAGCAATGGCGCTATAGATATTACGGCTACGGGTGGCAATGGCGTTTATTCTTACAACTGGGGCGGAGGAGTTACTGTGGAAGATAGAACAGGTCTTTCTGCGAATTCATATACCGTTACTATTACAGATGGTAACGCTTGCACAGGTACTCATACGGCAAACGTAATTCAGAATGCCAACTTAACAATCAGTTCTGTAGTGGTTCATCCCACGTGTTTTGGAGCCAGCAATGGTTCTGTTTCAACTACTGTAACCGGAGGAACTGCACCATATCAATATAACTGGGGTGGTGGAGTTACTACACAAAACAGAACTTCACTTGTAGCAGGTTCTTACGCTGTGACAGTGACTGATAATTTTGGATGCTCAGGCACTCATACTGCATCTTTAGTTCAACCTAATGCAGTTTCAGGAACGGTAGTAGTTACTAATGTATCATGTAATGGTAGTAGCAATGGTGCTATCAACCTGACAGCTGCAGGGGGCACATCGCCTTATAGCTACAACTGGGGCGGAGGTATTGTATCAGAAGATAGAACAGCTCTTGTGTCCGGTTCATATTCAGTTACTATTTCAGATGTTAATTCGTGTTCAGCAACAGTAGGTGCTACAGTGGCACAGCCGGTAATTTTGTCCGTTTCTGTTGCAGCATCCGATGCATTATGCAATGGTCAGAATTCAGGGTCTGCTGCGTCTTCGGTAGTTGGAGGAACAGCTCCTTATTCTTTCTTATGGAGTAATGCCTCGGTTACACCAAACATTACCCCTATAGGAGCCGGAAATTATTCGGTAACGGTTACTGATCTTAATATGTGCACAGCAACTGCTACAGTAGTAGTGAATCAACCCAGCGCTATTTCTTCAACAGTAGTGGCTAACCATCCAACTTGCTTTGGTTCATCAAATGGTAGTGTTGATTTAACGGTAAATGGTGGGACAGGTGCCTATACATACCAATGGAGTAATTCAAGCACAACTCAGGATTTATTTAACGTAACAGCAGGTAATTATTCAGTAACTGTTAGAGATGCCAACAATTGTTCTTCCTTAAACAATGTAACACTAACCCAGCCAACAGCGATTGTTTTAAACCCAACCCAGAGTAATATTTTGTGCAGCGCTTCCAATTCAGGAAGCCTGGCCTTAAACCCTTCTGGCGGAAGTGCTCCGTTTATTTTTAACTGGAGCAATGGAAACAATACAGCTACTATTTCAAATCTATCGGCAGGAAACTATGGCGTAACGGTTTACGACAACAACTCCTGCAGTACGAGTCAGTCCTACACTATCACGCAGTCTACTGCACCGGCTTTAACTCTTAATAAAACAAATATTACCTGCAACGGATTAACAAATGGCATTATCAATACAACAGTAAGCGGAGGAGCATCTCCATTCACCTATTTGTGGAATGACGGGGTTACAAGTGCTAGCAGGACCGGATTAGCCGTGGGCGCATACTCTGTAACGGTTACCGGCTCTAATACTTGTAGCTCATCTGCCTCCGCTACTATCGCTCAGCCAACAGTAATTGCATTGTCTACCACTAAGGTGAATGTTTTGTGTAATGGAGCAAACACCGGAAGTGTTGATTTGACAGTGAGCGGTGGAACCTCGCCCTACAACTATGC
>CAYQRR010000067.1:0-2763 GCA_964419635.1 uncultured Chitinophaga sp.
ATTTTGGTCGAATGTAAAGGATTTGTACGAATGCCAAAGACTATTGATGACGCAAAGTTTAATCTCCGAAATGTTTTTGCGCTTCTCGTATGCTCAGTGGCTTGAGAGGAGTGCTTTTTATAAAACCAGCCACACTCTTTTTGTTGGTTTTAGCGTACTCGCGCAGCGCCCATCCAATGGCCTTCTGAATAAAAAACTCCTTGCTGTGCCTTAGCTCTCCGATATAACTATAAAGTAATGTTTCGTTGGTTTCTTTTTTGTAGTTAAGCTGAAAGAGCAATGCCGATCGCTGTAGCCAAATGTTTCCGCTATTCATCCACTTTCTTGTAACGCGCTTTTGCAGAAAAACATTTCGTTTGAAAAACGCGCGGGTACAGTGGCTGGCTACGGAGTCTACCGAATCCCACCAGCTGTTATTGCTTATTAGAAACTCCATGACAGGCACAAAACTTTCGTCCGCTTTTTTGGCAAACTTGCCGGCTAAATCAATGGCGAAGTAGTGATACTCCCGCTCCGGTTGTGCGTAGCAACTTTTTATAATGGCAAACAGATCTTTGTATTCGGGCAAGCCGTTTTTGGTATGATGTTGCTTGAAAATCTCTTTGCGTTCGGGCGAAGGAATACCCACAAAAGGGAATAGATTTTTCATGTAGCGACTCATGTCCGCAGCACGATGATTGTCGCGTTTTACTTCATAGGCCTTTTGCAAAGGCGGCAGATACGGGTGCAGTTTTGTAGAAGGCATTTACTGAGGTGGTTCCAACACGGCTCCACATTTTTTGCATGTGCGTAATTCTTCGTTGGCGTAAAATTTTTCCATTACACCGGGCAGATCTTTTACAATATCGTCCACGCGCATTTTTTCTTCATGGAGTTTATTGCCGCAGCTTTCACAATACCACTGAAAGCCATCCTGCACACCTTTGGGGCGGGTAACTTCCATGACCAGACCCACCGTGTTTTCAAATCTGCGCGGAGAGTGTGGTGTGCCGGCAGGCAATAAAAAGATTTCCCCCTCTTTAATAGGTATGTCTACCACTTTTCCATCTTCTACAATTTTCAGCAGCATGTCGCCTTCCAATTGGTAAAAAAACTCTTCTGTTTCGTTGTAGTGAAAATCTTTGCGTTTATTGGGACCGCCCACTACCATTACTATAAAATCATCGTTGCCTTTATACACCACTTGATTCATCACCGGTGGCTTGAGCAGGTGCCGGTGTTCATCTATCCATTTTTTGAAATTAAAGGGACGCGTTATTGCCATAGTTTTAGATTTACGATTCTAAAGTAAGAAGAAACATGAATTTAGATTTGACAGGTAAAAATGCCTTTGTAGGGGGCAGCAGCAAAGGAATTGGACGAGCGGTGGCTATAGAGTTGGCAAAATTGGGAGCCAACATTACCTTGGTGGGTCGCGATGAGCCTGCTTTAGTGCAAGGACAAATCGATTTAAGTTTTATCAGTAAAGCCGAGCAACGCCATGATTCCTTGGCGGTGGATTTTTCGAACCATGAAAAGGTGAAAAGTGCTGTGGTGAAACACATAAAGAAAACCAACAAGACCTATCATATTCTGGTGAACAATACCGGTGGCCCGACCTCAGGGAAAATTTTTGATGCCGAAGAAAAAGATTTTGCAGCCGCATTTGAAGCACACTTGCTCAACAATCATTTACTGGTAAAGCTGATGGCTGATGGCATGAAGCAAGCCGGCTATGGACGGATCATCAATATTATTTCTACTTCCGTGAAGCAGCCTTTGCCCAATTTGGGAGTGAGTAATACTATTCGTGCAGCAGTAGCGAACTGGAGCAAAACGATGGCTAATGAACTAGGTCAATTCGGTATTACCGTTAACAATGTATTGCCCGGAGCCACGGATACAGAACGTCTGCAAGCCATTATCAAAAATAAAAGCGACAAAACAGGCTGGGGAGCCGATATGGTAAAAGAAGAAATGCTCAAGGAGATACCCATGAACCGATTTGGCAAACCCGAAGAAATAGCAGCAGCCGTGGCCTTTTTGGCTTCGCCTGCTGCGGCTTATATCAACGGTATTAATGTGCCGGTGGATGGAGGAAGAACCAGTTCGCTGTAATTATCTGAACGTCACCATCTCTTTGGGCAGGTGGCTGTAATTGTTGAAATAACTCAGTGAAATTTTTTCGCGGTTAAAGAGCAAACAAGTGACAGATGTATTGGCCACATGCATGTTTAGTTCAATCATTTTTTCCTGAGGCAATTGCAATAGCTTCATCAGCACCAGCGAGATGAAACCGCCAGAGGTAACTGCCACAATCTCTTTTTGATTTTGTGACCGGGCTTGTTCGGTTATATGGTGCAGGGCATTCATGCAGCGATCTTCAAAATCGGCAAAGCGTTCGGTGTAACCCTCACTGGTGTTATTCATCCACTTTAGCATGGCAGACCTGAACTCTTCTTCCATAAACCTTTTGGGGTCGGGCTGACTCATCACCAGTTGTATCGCTTTTTCGCGTTCGGTAATTTCAGGGCGGTGTGTTTGTAACACATTCACGTGGTCAAACTCGTTCAGCTCTTTGAGAACAGTGAAGTCTTTCTCCGGAAAGCTACCCGACAAGGTTTGCTCGTGCCGTTTCATATCGCCCCGGTAAAAAGCCTGCACCGGTTGCAAAAAATGCTTGGGGAGGTGCGTGCTTTGCTGCATGCCGAGTGCAGAAAGCTGGTCGTAATTTTCTAAACCAAAAGAAGCCTGTGCATGACGCACCAGATAAAGTTTTGCCAT
>CAYQRR010000067.1:2863-10234 GCA_964419635.1 uncultured Chitinophaga sp.
AATTTTCTAAACCAAAAGAAGCCTGTGCATGACGCACCAGATAAAGTTTTGCCATATTTTCTAAACCAAAAGAAGCCTGTGCATGACGCACCAGATAAAGTTTTGCCATTTATTTTTTGATAGATGAAAGTGCAAATTGACAATAGAGTGAGAACTTACGCGGGAGGAGAGCTATTTTATCCATCACCGTTTTTGTCAGCAGCTCTTCGCAATACAGGTTGAGATACTTTACCAGCAAATGAAAGTTTTTGAATTGCTCGTTGGTCGTTTGCCGGTGATAGTAGCGATAATAAATCTGCTGCACGATTACCGCCAGGCGAAACAAACCATAGATGCGGTAGAACGTAAAATCAATTTTTCCAAAGCCCATTTGGTGGCAGTAATAATCTACCACTTCCTGCCGGGTCATCATTCCTTTTAAGTGTGTTGGCTGCCTGCGCGTGAGGCGAAGCGGTAGCGGGTCTGTAGCCTCCACCCAGTAGGCCAGCGAGTTGCCGAGGTCCATAAGCGGGTCGCCCAACGTAGCCATTTCCCAGTCGAGCACACCAATTACACGCGTGGGCTCATCAGAGGCCAGCACCACATTATCGAACCGGAAATCGCCATGAATAATGCAGGTGGCCACATCCTGCGGCATGTGGCTCTTTAGCCAGGCCATCACCTTTGTGCACGAAGGCACAGTAGGTGTTCTTGCTTTTTCATAGCGGTCGCACCAGCCGCTGATTTGTCGCTGCACATAGCCGGCTCCTTTGCCTAAATCCTGCAATCCTGCCTGGGTATAATTTACTTTATGCAGTTCTACCAGTTTATCAATTACGTTGGTGCACAGCGTGTGCACTTCGCTTGCGCTTAGCTGCAAACCCTTCGGAAGATTGGCACGCGGAATAATGCCTTCCAGTTTTTGCATGATGTAAAACTCGCGCCCTATTACGTTTTCATCTTTACAAAAAGCAATCATATCGGGCACTGTTGTAAATACGGGCTTCAGCTGCTGCATAATACGATACTCGCGGCCCATATCGTGTGCGCTTTTGGCTTTGGTGCCGGCCGGTGATGTGCGCAGAATAAAACTGGCGTTGTCAAAATCTAACTGATACGTTAGGTTGCTGGCTCCGCCCTTAAACTGCCGCACCTGCATGGTGCCGGCTACATCGGGAAAGTGTTGTTTTACAAAAGCTGCCACAGCAGCATTGTTCAGTTGGTCTTCGGGCCTTACTTCTTTGGGTTGATCTATCATAACTGTATGCCACCGCAATGTAGGTATAGTTTGCTAATTCTTTTTTGAAGGGATGGTGTTGACAAGTGGATTTGAATGCTTACGTTCGTAAAGTTGTATTACGTGATGTTGAGCACTCAAGAAAAACCTACTTTATCTATCTACCTGCTTATTGTTGGCATTTATCTGTTGATTACTAGCCATGGATTGCTCTGCGAGGGTATGTTTGTAGATGGTTTGATATATGCCACGATTGCCAATAATTTATCACAAGGGATAGGGACGTTTTGGAATCCATGTTTTACGGCTACCTCCGATCCTGTTTTTCACAGTCATCCTCCACTTGCATTTGGGTTGCAGAGTTTATTCTTTTCAGCATTTGGTCATAGTATCTTAGTGGAAAAATTTTACTCGCTCTTTACATTTGTCTTGGTAGGCTTTATACTGGTGCAGTTATGGTTCATACTAAAACTGTCAAACGGCTGGATTCCGCTTTTGATTTGGCTGCCTACACCTACGGTTTATTGGGCTTTGACCTCCAATATGCTTGAAAACACACTATCCGTTTTCACAACTTTATCGGTCATGTTTTATTTAAAGGGTGTAGCGTCAAGAAAATTACTTTTTGCTTCAGCGGCTGGGCTAATGTTAGTGCTTGGTTTTCTCACAAAAGGATTGGTAGCTCTTTTTCCTTGGACGCTTCCTTTTTTGGTGTGGCTTGTATTCAGGCGAATTTCCTGGCAAGAAGTACTCTTTGATAGCGTGTGCCTAGTTGCATGCACTGTTATACCAATCATGCTGCTTGTGGCATTGGTTCCTGATGCCCGTTATGCCTTACAGCATTATTTGGATACTCAGGTGCTTAGTAGTATACAGCATGCAAATACGGTTGGCTCTCGCCTTTATATACTGGAACGCTTGTTTTTTGAGTTAACTCCTGCCATGGCTTTTGTGATTGTATTGTTTGTGTGGAGTAGATTTTTAAAGTTTCCGTTGAAATCCTTTATAGCGAATTACAAGGCGGCACTGGTGTTTGTTATGTTAGGCCTTGCCGGAGTGTTGCCTATTACTATAAGCATGAAGCAGAATACGTTTTACCTGATTCCGGCCATGCCTTTTTTTGCGCTGGGGGCAGGGATTATTGTTGAACCGTTTATTGGTTTTTTATGGCAGCATGTGAACATGCTGCCGCATACACAGCAAATTTTTAAAAGGTTTGTGTGTGGTATATTTATAGCAGGTGTTATACTGCCTTTTTGTTTTGCTCCAACATGCGGGCGAGATAAAATTAAAATAGACGATACACACAAAATACTGACCGTATTGCCCAAAGGGACTATAGTGGATGTAAGCCCGAGTTTGCAGTACGACTGGAGTTTGCGGGCTTATTTTGCACGATTTAAAAATGTGAGCTTAGAAGTTGCAGGCGGAAATGCTCGAGAATACTTAATCGTTTCTGAGCCGGATTATTCAGTGGCCATATACCAAAATTACAAACCAATAGAACTAAACACGACTAGTTACATGCTGCTGAAAAAAATATAGGCAGTTTGTAGGCCGGTGACATTTTTCTTACAGGCGAATTTCTTTCTGGGCCTGTTTTATTCGCTTTAGCTAAAGATTAGCACTCGGCCGTTTAGGTATCCCTTCTTGTCCTCGTCCCCTATGCTCCTGATCCGCGGCAGATGAAGGGTCGTATATCCGTCTTGTTTATAAAAAATCGGGTTCTCTTTTTTACAGAACTCCAAAGCCTTTGCGATGTTCCGGTTGTTTCCGATTTGCATCATATCATTACTTTCAGAAATTGCGTAGGCATTTCACCACCTCATGACCCTGCAAGAAAAGAACCTGCATATAGAACAAGCCATTGAAGAGCTTAATAAGCTGATGGCTGCGCGCGACCCTAGGGCTGAGGCTCTGGCCATTGCCACTCTGCAGCTGGCGCTTGAGATACAACACCCTAACTATGTTCCTGAGTTGTATCTGAACCTAAGTACCGCTTCGCGCCTGCTTCATTTTGATTACATGAAAGGGCTGGAATATGCGCATCTGGCTTACGATTCGGTTACGGAGGCTTCCAGCGCAGATATGCACATGCAGGTGCTGTACAATATGGGCCTCAGCTATTCCAGCATTAACCAGCATGCCAAGGCGCATCACTACACCCTGGAGGCTATCTACTTTGCCGAAACACTGCCCGAGCGCAGTGCCGACATTCAGGAGTATTACCGGACCTCTATTTTTAATCTTTCCGAAATTTATGACAAGCTGGGTCTGCGTGCTTTGCAAAAAGACATGCTTGACCAATGCTACCAGTGGGCGCAAGACGAGCAGGATGCCCTGCTGACGTACCATTGCCGCTCTTCGCTCGGCTTGTATTATTTTAAAACTGAACAGCCGGAGCAAGCCCACCTATACTTTGACCGGGTGCTGGCCGATACCTCGCAGCCCATGCCCAACGAGCTGATGGCAATTGCCTGCCATCACAAAGGGCTTTTATACATGCAAGCCCGCGAATGGACACAAGCCCGCGAATGGCTCCTGAAGGGGCTCGCCATTCGAAATACCATTGGCAATGAGTATCGCAAGTTGCCGTCTTATTTTGCCTTGACGCAGTATTACTACCACACGGGCGAGCGCAGCGAGGCCGCGCAACACCACACCGAAACCCAGCGACTGCTGCTCAAATACGGGGCACAGTTAGATACCGTGCAGCGAACCGAAATGAAAGTGGAGTTGCTGTTGCTGCAAGAAGATTACAAACAGGCCATGGCAGAAATAAAAAATTCGAAGCTTCGCCTGGCCGACTTATCCATGGTGTCGGGACTGCTCCACGAATCCATTTCACTGGAGCGCGAAAAGCAACATCAGGTGAGCGAGCAGGTAGAAAGTTTGCGCCTCATCAACAGCGAAATGAATACCCGCGCCAAACAACTGGAATCTACCAACCAGGACCTGTCGGCCTATGCCCACACCACCTCACACGACCTCCGCGAGCCGCTGCGCATGGTGTCTACTTACATGCAAATGCTGGAAACAAAACTGACCGACAAGCTGAACGCAGAGGAAAAAATGTTTTTGCATTTTGCTGTAGATGGCAGCAAGCGAATGGACGAAATGATTACGCGTATGCTGGATTCCGCCAAGGGTAAGGCCCTGCAAAAACCGGTGCAGCTATCCGCAGTGGTGACGCAGGTGCGCCAGCATCTGCAGCGGCTCATCACTGAAAAAAAGGCCACCCTTACCTGCGATTCTCTGCCCACTGTTTCGGGCGATGAAGTGCAGTTGACGCAGGTGTTCCTGAATCTGGTGTCCAATGCGCTTAAATACAACAACAGTCCCGAGCCGCTGGTGCACATCAGTTGCACCAAAGCGGACGGAAACTATCTGTTGGCCGTAGCGGATAATGGCGTGGGCATACCCGAAGAAGCCAGGCAACGCGCCTTTGAGTTATTCCAGCGCGTGGAAAACAACACGGGCGCAGCAGGCACCGGCATTGGCCTGTCCACCGTCAAAAAAATTATCGAAAAAATGCAGGGCCGTATTTGGATAGAAGCCAACCAGCCCACTGGCAGCATTTTTAAAATACAACTGCCGGTGGTGTAAAGCACTTTCTCGCATACCTTGCTGACAGCAGTGGGCAGCAAGTAAGTGAAAGAAAATGTCTCCAAATGACGTTGTTGATTTTTGTAACGTCAGCTGTTGTCAATTACAAACGTTCCTGTTTTATATACCGTCATCTGTTGTCAGCAGCTTACGTTCATCTTTCTTGGAACGTAAGCGGGTGTCAGCAAACAACGTTGGAATTTCGGCTAACGTAATCTGCTGACATTTATAAACGTTCCTGTTTCCGGTAACGTAATCTGGTGACATTCTGAGCCGATGCACGCTTCATGCACGGCAATAAAACAAACCTATTCTTACTTGCCGTACTTCGCTACCTCCCACTTAGCCACCAATCCGCGGTGCACCTCATCGGGTCCATCGGCTAAGCGGAGGATGCGCGCATAGGCATAAAGAGCAGCCAGCGGGGTATCGTTGCTCATGCCTTGTCCACCGTGTATTTGCATGGCCTCATCTATAATGCGCGCGGCCACATTGGGGACTATTACTTTGATTTGACTCACTTCGCTAATGGCACTCATCACTCCTTCGGTATCCAGTTTAAATGCCGTTTGAAGTACTAATAAGCGCGCCATGTTAATGTCTATACGGGCGTTGGCAATGATGTCGCGGTTTCCTCCGAGGTTCACTAAGGGTTTACCAAATGCCACACGCTGCATACTGCGTTCTATCATCAACTTGAGTGCGCGCTCGGCAGCGCCAATCAGGCGCATGCAATGATGTATGCGCCCCGGCCCCAGGCGGCCTTGCGCTATTTCGAATCCACGCCCCAGGCCTGCTATCACATTTTCTTTGGGCAGGCGCACGTTGGTAAAACTGACTTCGCCATGCCCGAACGGTGGTTCGTACCCACCAAACACCGGCAGCATTCTTTCAATTTTTACACCGGGTGCATCAATGGGCACCAGCACCATGCTATGCTGCTGATATTTGTGCGCGGAGGAATCGCTGAGGCCCATAAAAATGAGAACCCGGCAATGCGGATGACCGATACCGGTGCTCCACCATTTGCGACCATTCAGTATTACATCATTGCCATCTTGTGTAATAGTAGCCTGCATATTGGTAGCATCACTGCTGGCCACATCGGGTTCGGTCATGCAGAAAGCAGAGCGGATGGTACCATCCAGCAAGGGCTTCAGCCATTGTTCTTTTTGTGTTTCGCTGCCGTATTTCCACAGCACTTCCATGTTGCCCGTGTCGGGCGCATTGCAGTTAAATATTTCGGGGGCCAGCAGGGAGTGCCCGGTAATTTCGGCCACAGCAGCATACTCTGTATTGCTGAGTCCGCCCACATCGGGCAGAAACATATTCCAGAGACCTTCGGCTTTGGCTTTTGCTTTAAGGGCTTCTATGCGCTTGTCCTGTTTCCAGGTGGTCCAGTTGGCATTGCCGTGGTCGTAGGTGTGCATCAGTTCGCCCTCAAGCGGAAAAATGTGTTGGTCCATAAAGCGCTGCACGCGCTGCATATAATCCAGTGCCTTGGCAGAGTGGTTAAAATTCATGGGATAGAAAATTTGATGGGTGAAGAAGCAAAAAACTATTTTAGAAATCATGAATTGGAAAAATCCTTTTTGGGCGCGAAAGCGAATAGCTGCATTGGAGGCCGAAAAAGATTTCAAGGAAATCAATCATCTGGCTTTTGAGGTGCGTTATGCCACACCTATTTTTACGCACTCACTTTTTTCGGTGGCGTTTGCCCGGCAGGCAGCTGTTCCCACCATAGCGGAGGTGTTATATCGCGGAGGCAAAGGCGGCATCATCACTAATGCGCGTAAAAGAAATAACGATACACTCTTGTTTTTTGGTGAGTTCTTCAGGCACGGAAACAATGACGAAGGAAGAAAAGTAGCTGACCAACTCAACCGCATCCACGCGCACTTCCCCATCAACAACGAACAAAATCTTTACACGCTGGCTACACTGATGTGCGAACCGTTGCGCATGAGCAAATTCTTAACAGGCAGAAACATATTCAGCAAAAAGGAAACACGTGCATTGTTTTTGTTTTGGAGAATGGTGGGCGACATGTTGCTGATTAAAGATTTTCCGGCAGATGAAAATGAAGCGATGGGTTTCTATGAAAAATTTGAGCAACAGAATTTTGCTTATACCGATGCCGGCAAGGCCATAGTGGAATCTTTGGCCGATGAATTTGCTTCGCGCTGGTATCCTGCATGGATGAAGCCAATGGGCCGCATGGTTTACTTCGCTTTGTTTGACGATTTGCTGTTGAATACATTTCGCTTACCCAAGCCACCTGCATTCATAACATACTCTGTTCGCACGTATTTGTGGTTTTACTTAATGGTGTGGGTGCGTCTGCTCCCCGACCCAAGCGATAGAAGTATTATAGATACGTTCAGAGAAGAGTATAAGGAGTATCACATTAGCAAGGCAGGGCCAGGGGCTGTATGACCAAGTTCTGAAAGCACGTCAATTAATCTTTGTCACCGGCACATCGCCTGCTGCACTACCCCAATTTTTATTTGGCTCGCTGCTCATTTCTAACTGAAGTGTTCCCCCGTTTT
>CAYQRR010000068.1:0-10118 GCA_964419635.1 uncultured Chitinophaga sp.
GCAGGAGTGGTTGATAAAGCGCATATCGTTGCCGTTGGTGCCGGCATCCAGGGCTTTGTTGTCGTCAAACTCTACGAGGTGAATGGTCTTTTTGGTTTTGGCGGCAGCGCGCCCCTTGCGGATGGTGGTGAGGGTGCCGCCCAGGCTGCCTATTTTTTTTCGGGCCGGTATGGCCGTTTGCGCGTAGGCTCCCAGCCCCGCTATTTTGCTTTTGGCTACAGTCACCGGATAATAGATAGGGAAATGCATGGGCTTTATTTTTTTATACGGGCATAAATAAAAAAATACAGGCAGCAAGGGGGGACCTTTTCGTTGTCATGCATGGTCAAATAATTACATTTAGAAATTAAATCATTCATTCACTTTTATTGATTACCCACCATGAAAAAACACGTTACACTTATTGCACTCTCTTTTTTTGTTTTGCTGAGCACCCACATTCAAGCGGGCAACAATGCCACCTATGAGCAACGCAAAAACGATTACATCGACTCGGCACTACTGTCGCCCAACGGGCACAAAATGATTTTTCAGGCCTTTCGTAATGTGCCTGTAGACACTCAGCAATTAAACGCCATGCTGAATAACATCCTCACCAAAACCACCAGCGATTTCGATATCATTCAGCTTATCCGCATTTTGAATTTAACGAGCGGCCAATACGATGCACAAATATTGCCGGTGCTTTACAGCGTGCCATATTGGATTAATTACAACGACACCGTACGCAATTACTGGAGCGAAAACCACATGATTATGTGGATGGGCTGCGACTGGCTGCTGCACGAAAAATACAACAAACCGATTGACTCCACGCTTCGCAAGCGCCTTGTGCATTATCTTGATTTAAAAAATGAGTTTGGTTATTATGAGTTCAATTCCTCTACCTATGCTCCTTATTCATTGAGCGGTTTGCTCAACCTGGCTGACTTTGCGCAAGACACCATTATTAAAAACGGGGCGGCCACTGCTGCACAAAGGTTGCTCACCGACATGCTGCTATTCACGAATGATTTGGGGGCTTACTTTCCGGTAGCGGGCCGAAACTATCCGGGCAAGTATTACAATCCGTTCTATCAAAACCATAGCGGCCTTATCTATCTGCTCACCGGTAAGGGAGCTGCCGATAATTTTTCTACTGCAGCTGCTTTCCTTTCCAGCTCATCACTACCGGTGGATACAGTCATCCACTCCTGGCAACCCAAGGTGTATACCTCTTACTATAACGGCCACTCGCTTGATACCAGTTTTATTCTCAACAGCACGCAGAAGTTTGCCGACCGCGCTGTTTTTCAGTGGAGCTTCGGGGGCTATTTTCATCCGGCTATTGTGTCTAATACCGTGCAGGTGCTCAACGATTCTGCCTTGTGGGACCAAACCGATTTTTCGGTCCTTGAACCCCTCCGAAATATAATTACACCCTCCAGCGCGCCCATGCTATCAGAATCGCTGGGCATGGCCTCTAAGAGTACGGTTATATGCGAGGCCAATATCACCCTGTTTAAAAACAATTCCATTACGCTGTCTTCCGTCTCCGACTTCTGGAAAGGCAAAGCGGGCTTTCAGCAATACACCTGTGTGGCCAATGTGGGCACCAGTGCGGTGTATGTGGGCTCGGGCGAGGTGTTTGCCGACTGGGAGGACCGCAGCCCCGATGTGCAGAATACACATTTGCCTTACGTAGCACAAAAGCAGAATGTAGCCTTGCTCATGTATCGCCCCGAACCTACGCCCGGTTTATTGCCCGCTTATTTTCAAAACAAGGATGTGGCGCTTCACTGGCGCAATGCCGAATTTGACGAAACGGTGGAAGACAGTCTGTGGCTGCTGGGCCGCCAGCAGGAGCGCTATGTGGCGGTTCGCAGAAGTTGCATTGGCGAAATAAACGGAGTGCGTGCGTGCCCCACCTCGGGCGGACAAACCTGGGTAATAGTAGTGGGCGATTCCTCTATGTATGGTTCGTTCAGTGCCTTTGGTAATGTTATTCATCAGGCGCAGTTTGCCGAGGAGTGGAGTTACGATTCAGTGGCAGGCCAATCCATTTACTATGCCTCCGTTACCGTGGATACCATCGCCCTTGAATATGCCTGGGGAGTGGATAGTGTGCCCACCGGTTTTACAGATGTAGCCGATGCGCTTGCCTTCAGCCTGTACCCCAATCCGGCACAAAGTGAATTCGGCCTTACCTTGCCAACATCCAACGAGCCGGTGGCTATCAGCATTCGCAGCATGACCGGTGAACTGGTGTATGAACAAACCACCACACAAGCGCAGATTAAGGTGTCCTCGCAGGCTTTTGCTACGGGCTTGTATGTGGTGGAATGCAGAACCTCGCAAGGAAGCGGACGTAAATTACTGTCGGTGCAGCAGGAATAAGCGGGAGAGAGCAACGAGAAAACAAGAAGTTCCACTTCATAAAACGGAAACAGCCCCTGTAGATGCAGGGGCTGTTTCCGTTTTATGATTAACTCCTGGTGCTATTAATTCTCTTACACAAATAAGCTCTTAATCATTTCAATCACCGAAGAAGTAGTTTCATGGTCGGTTACGGCAATCAGCGGAGCAATGGTTAACCCTACCAGCGAGGATAACTTGATAAGGATATTCATAGAAGGGCCGGAAGTATCTTTGAAAGGGTCGCCTACGGTATCCCCTACAACAGCCGCCTTGTGTGGCTCCGATTTTTTGTAGAACACTTCTTTCTTTCCGTTCACTTCAATTTCAATACCCTTCTCAAAAGATTTCTTCGCATTGTCCCAGGCACCACCGGCATTGTTCTGGAAGATAGCCCACAACACACCACTCACGGTTACACCCGCCATGTAAGCGCCCAAGGCCTCCGCACCCATACCGATACCTACTATAATAGGAGTAACGATTGTAATCACACCCGGAGCCAACATTTCGCGCAAAGCGGCTTTGGTAGAAATTTCTACACACTTTCCGTATTCCGGTTTGCCGGTTCCTTCCAGAATACCCGGAATTTCGCGAAACTGTCTGCGTACTTCATTCACCATATCCATGGCCGCTTTACCCACGCTGTTCATGGCCAGGGCGCTGAACACCACCGGAATCATACCTCCGATAAATAAGGCAGCCAATACTTTTGCATCAAAAATATTGATACCGTGAATGCCGGTTAAGGTTACATACGCTGCAAACAAAGCAAGTGCAGTAAGAGCCGCAGATGCAATGGCAAATCCCTTCCCTACGGCAGCTGTGGTGTTCCCTACCGAGTCTAACACGTCCGTCTTTTCACGAACTTCTTTTGGCAACTCGCTCATTTCGGCAATACCACCTGCGTTATCGGCAATGGGGCCAAAGGCATCCACCGCTAACTGCATAGCAGTGGTAGCCATCATAGCCGAAGCCGCAATCCCTACACCGTAAAAACCGGCCAGTGCATAAGCACCCCAGATAGCCGCAGCAAAAATGATTACCGGAAAAGCGGTGGAGAGCATACCGGTTCCTAAGCCTGCAATGATGTTGGTGGCTGCACCGGTAGCTGATTTCTGCACAATGTCATTGACCGGTTTTCCACCCAAGCCGGTGTAGTATTCGGTAATGTATGAAATCAGGTAGCCCACTGCCATACCAATACAAACGGCAAAAAACACATTCAGGGAGGAAGTAGTAATCACACTGAATTCACCGGCATTGAAGGCGCTCATTTGAATGGTTTCCGGCAACATCAGTTTGATAAGTCCGAAAGAAGCAGCAAGGGCCAGTAACATCGATACGTTGTTGCCTCTGTTCAGGGCACTTTGCACGGTGTTTACATCCGCCTTAGCGTTTTCGCCAATGCTCACTAAAAAGCTACCAAGGATGGAAGCGATAATGCCAAATCCGGCAATGGCGATGGGTAACAAAATAGGACCAATGCCTCCAAAATTGTCGGCAATGCTACCTCCGTTATCACGGATAATATAGTTTCCCAGCACCATGGAAGCCAACACTGTGGCTACGTAAGAACCAAACAAATCGGCACCCATACCGGCTACATCTCCTACGTTATCTCCCACGTTGTCGGCAATCGTTGCCGGGTTGCGTGGATCGTCTTCGGGTATTCCTGCTTCTACCTTACCTACCAGGTCGGCCCCTACGTCAGCGGCTTTGGTGTAAATACCACCACCCACACGGGCAAACAAGGCAATGGATTCGGCACCCAACGAAAACCCGGCCAGCACTTCCAATACTTTGGTCATGCCATCGTATCCGCCACCGGTTGTAAAATCGCCACCCATGAACTGGAAGAAAAAGAAAATGAACAGGGAGCTAAGGCCCAGCACCGCTAAACCGGCTACGCCTAATCCCATAACGGTGCCGCCACCGAAAGAAACCTTCAGGGCTTTTGCCAGGGATGTTTTAGCTGCTTGCGTGGTGCGCACATTGGCTTTGGTAGCAATACGCATTCCCAAAAACCCGGCCAGTGCCGAAAAGAAACAACCCACTACAAATGCTCCCACAATAAGGATGCTGGAGTGAACGGCTACTTTAGGAACCTGCGAAAGAACGCCCAGGCCAATACCGGCCAGCACTACGTAAATGGCCAGGATTCTGTATTCGGCTTTCAGGAAAGCCATAGCGCCTTCGGCAATGTTGTTAGCAATACCGCTCATTTTGGAGTCACCGGCATCTTGCTTGGTAACCCAACTTGATAAAATGGCCATATATGCCAAAGCCACGAGTCCGAACACGGGAAGAATGTAAATGAAGTTTTCCATGGAAGTTTTTGGTTAATGAATAGATATTTCCTGTTTTAAAGGGCGGCAAATATAGAAATAGGGGGGAATAATGGAAGCTGGCCCACGCTGCATTTTAAATTACCTATCGCATGAAACAAGCGATGCAATGGCCATATCAAACACTCTCGGTAATTGGAAATTGCTTTTTGCATGGAGCTGTTTTAAAAACCCAAAATCAATGCTTATGAAAGAGCTGTCTTTTGTGGTTCCGCTCATTGTTCATGTAGTATGCGCTACTGCTCCATGGCGGCAGCAGGTATGGGCATCGGCCGGTAGCCGCGTTGCCCTGAAAACGGATGGCCGGCTTTTGGGCCTGTTGCGGTGGGGCGAAAAGCCGCCATGCTTTTTGCCCGCTGCTACCAGCCCTTACAAATCAATTTGTAATGTATTTTATACTAAGCCTTCTTTAATGGCCTTAGCCACCGCCTCGGTATTGGTACCCACGTTTAATTTTTTGTAGAGGTTTACGATATGGCCGCGGGTGGTTTCGTAGGCTATGCCGAGTTCGGCAGCAATCAGTTTGTAGCTAAGCCCCTGCACCAGCAGTTGCAGTATATCGGTTTCGCGGTTGGTTAGTTTGTATTCGGTTATATTTTGCTGGCGCTGGTGGGTAAGGGTATCGCGTTCGGTGCGCAGGCGCTCCAGTTCGGCATCTTTTTGTTCGGTATCAAACTGCATTTGCAGCAGCAACATGCGCTGCTGTATTTGCAAATCCAGCTGCTGCTTGCGCAGGGCCATAAGCTGGCGGTAGTGGTGCAGGGCATTGGCCGCTTTGCCTTGCTTTTCGGCTATTTCGTACAGCAACTCTTCGCACTTGGCTACGTGCGGCCATATCTCTTTTTCGCGCCCCAGTGCAGCCGATTCTTCCAGCCACTTTTGGGCTTCGGGCAGGCGGCTGGTGCGGTAGCATAGATTACCAAAGGTGCTGCTTACTTCGGCCTGTGTGCGGGCATCGTGGCAGGTGGGCAGGTATTCCAGCGCCTGGCGGCAGTGTTGTTCGGCTTCGTCCCATTGTTCGGTTTCAATATATACGGCTGCATAGCATACATGTATGCGGCATAGTTCGCTGGGGCGGGGAGGCTCTGTAATAAGTGCTTTGGCGCGGTGGGTGGCTTGCAGGCACCGGGTATATTGTTGCAAAATAAAATAGGCACTGCCTTCATTTATATACGAAAAAAAGAGGCCGCGCAGGTCGTTATGCTGCAGCCTTATTTTTTGGGCGCGGTGCAGGTAGGTAAGGGCTTTTTGAGGCAGGCAGCGGTCGTTAAACACAGCCCCCAGCAGGTCGAGCGCTACCGCGGCATTAAGCGGTTGGCTGTTTTGTTCAAACAGGCGAATGGCCTTTAAGCCCGCTTCGGTAGCTTTGGTGTAGTCGGCCATGTAGCGGTGGGCTATGGCCAGGTTAAGGTGGGTGGCTGCTTTTTGAATTTGATTTTTTTGGCGCGTGTATAAGCCTAAAGCCTTTTGCAAATGCTGTATGCCCAGTGCATGCTGGCCGGTATGCGCCAGTGCTATACCCAGCGTTTTGTGTGCGTTGGCCTCTATCAGGGGCTGCCCCGCTGCCAGTGTAAGCGCCCGCTCGCATAAACTTACGCTGAACCTAAACTCGCTTTTGGCATAATACACCCCCGCCTTGAGTACCAGCACCTGCGCCTGCCCTGCGGCATGTTGGTGTTTTTTATAAATAGCCATTGCTTTATCGCAGGTAGCCAACGCAGCCGGGTAGTTGTTTTGAATGTTTTGCAGCAAAGCCTCCATTTCCAGGGCGGCTGCGCGGTGCACAGGGATGCCGGTTTGCCCGGCCAGCTCAAAAGCCTGTGCCACCAGGTTGGTGGCGGCTTCTATGTGCCTGTTGCGCAGCAGCAGGCTTAGTTCATTTTTCCATTCGGTAAGTTGCTCTTCGGGGCTCATGCCCTGCAAGATTACAACAAAATACGGCTTACCCCCCCCCTATAATTAGGGAGTACGAGCCGGCAGCGGGTGCTCCATATTTACTCATCGTTCTTTTACAAACGGTGTGTAACACCCGGGGCCGCCCTTCTTTTAGCTGCTTTCTGCTACAGGTATAAGAGCAAAACTTAAACAGCCGCCCCGCGCAGTTGAATAAGGCAAGTGGAAGTAAAAAAGCAGTGCAGAAAAAGACAAGGGTCTTGCAGAAGTCTGCAAGGGTATTGCAGAAAAAGGCAAGGGGCTTGCAGCGGTCTGCAAGGGTATTGCAGAAAAAGTGAACACAGAATTTTAAACCAATTTAATAAACCAAAAACCAAGCGTATGATTGATTTAATGAAATACTTCCGGATTCTTTTCCTGAGTGCACGCATTAGCCGCGAACGGCTTAAAATATTTGCCGAAAGCCATCTGCAGCGGCTGACGGCCAATAACCCCGGTAATATTTTCGCCCCTCTTATTGCCGCCCTGCAAATAGCGCTGGATGATTACAATAAAGATGTGGTAGATATAAGCACCGTGGGCGCCCAGCTCAAATCGCTTACCCAATCGGCCAATGATGCACAAGCCGCAGTGCTGAATAAAATACGCGAACTGGAACCCTACATCACCTACACCTACCGGAACGACCGCCCCGTGTATCTTCAGTTTTACCCCAGCGGCTTAGAAGAATACAATCAGGCCACACAAGCCGTATTTGAAACCCTGAGCAAGCGCTTTGGCAATACACTAAGTGTCCACAGCGCTGATTTTCCACCTACTGAAATTACCGGCTATGATAGTTTGCTGGTTGACCTGCTGAAAAAACGGGCCAATCTGCTCAACCTGCAGGGCACCGAAGATGGCGAGCGCAGCGAAATTACCGATACCCGTACCAAACTGGCGCAGCAACTCACCGTAAACCTGCTCACCATAGCCCTGAATTTCCCGGGCAACGAAACCAAGGCAGCCGTTTATTTTGACCAAAGCATACTGGATGCCGCCTTTGCCGAAAATACCAGTGCCGAAGGCGACCTGAACGCTGCCGAAACCCAAAACTGCTTTAGCAATACCAAAAAGCCCGATACCCAATACCGCATAAAACTAAACAGCGAAGGCACCGTGCGCATTGCCTTTAAAACAGGGGTAGAGGATGCCGTAACCGCCACCGAAGGCCAGGAAATACAAAGCGGCACCGATTGGATACTGGTAACCGCCAGCGCCATAGGCTACAGCAGCACCAATAAGTTTTTAAACATAACCAACACCGGCAGCATTACCACCAGTTTTATAATAGAAAGGGTGTAGAGGAAGAGAAAGCCGAAAATCTAAGAGCAAAGAGCAAAAATCAAAAATCAAAGAGTAAATTGCAAAGAGCAAATATTAAAGAGCAAAGAACCAATAACTAAAAACAGACGCATGAAAAAACTTTACTCCTTCGCGGTACTACTCATCAGTGCAGCCACCGCCTTTGCCCAAAGCACTCTGCAATTTGATTATGCGCTGGGCTTTCTTAACTCTGATACACTGGCCTACGAAACCGAAGTGCTCGACATGGCCACCGCCCCCGATGGCAACATAGTAGTTTGCGGCTACACCAGCGGCTTAGTAGATTTTGACCCGGGCAGCGGTGCCAATGTGCTTACCGAAACCAAAAACAACCACGAACCCTTTTTTGCCAAATACACCCCCAGCGGCCAGTTACTTTGGGTTAAAAAACTAAACTCCCCGGGTTTGTCCGAAGCGGTTCACCTGGCCGTAGCCCCCAACGGGCAAATATGGCTGGCTTGCAGCTACACCCAAACTATAGATGCCGACCCCGGTAGCGGCATCGCCCTGCACGATGCTACACATGCAGTAAACGTGCTGCTGGCCGGCTACGATGCCAACGGCAACTACCAGCAAGGCCTGCACATAGGCAGCAGCCAAAACGGTATATCTGTGCTTAAGCTGCAGGCGCTTACCACCGATGCCCAAAACAACTGCCTGTTTTCGGTCACTTCTGTACACGATTTTGTGCTGGTGCAAAACGGGCTGCAAACCACCTACACCGCCAATGCCGATGAAAACTATGATTTCCTGCTGGGAAAACTAAGCAGCAGCGGCACCCTGCTGTTTATGCACAAGTTTTCGGCCCCCGGCTACCAGGTGCTCAAAGGCATAACCACCGATGCCCAAAGCAATATTTACATGACCGGCAGTTACAGCGCTGCTTTTGATATAGACCCCGGCATTATATTATCTACCCTGCCCAATGCCGGTGGCTATGATGTTTTTTTTGCCAAACTAAACAGCAGCGGCACCCTGCAATGGAGCCGATACATAGGCGGCACCGATGAGGAACAACCCTCCGGCATAAGCTGCCTGCCCAACGGCAACTTTACCATAAACGGCCACTTTGATGGTGCACTCGATTTTGACCCTGACCCTGTAAACACCGCTAACCGCACTACCTATGGCAATACCGATGCCTTTTATGCCAAATATGATAACAACGGCAACTTCAGGCAGGTAAGGCGTATAGGGGGTACCGATTTCGACCACATGTACCAAGCCATAGAAGACTCCACCGGCAGCGTATGGGTAGGCGGCAGCTTTTACGGCACCGTTGATTTTGACCCGGGTGCAGGCACCCTGAACAAAACATCGGCAGGCCTTGGCGATGCTTACCTGGCACAATACGATAGCTCCGGCAACCCGCTCTGGGTAAACCAGTACGGAACCGGCAGCCCGGAAAGCATAAATGCCATGGCTGTAACTGGCGGTAGTGTAGTGGCCAGCATGACCATACAAGGCCAAACTATGGATGCCGATGCCGGCCCCGGCTTTGCCAACGTACTGCCCAACAACGGCCAGGTAAAACCCCTGTTTACAGCCGTGCAAAAAACCAATGGCAATTACCAATGGCACTTTGTGCTTAACAATACCAGCGGCACACCGCAGTATGACGTCATCTCCGCTACCACGACCGATGCCGCAGGCAGCCTTTATGTATGCGGCTATACCGATGGCACCGTAAACTTTAACCCCAGCGGCACTGCGGCCAACTATACCGCCCCTGCCGGCACCCGCAGCTTATTTTTTGCTAAATACACCCCCATCGGCCTGCTGGCTTTTGTAAAATTTATTGAAGGCTCCCCCAACCAAACCCCCACCTCGCTTCTTAAGGGCATAGCGGTGGATGCCGATGGCAACATACTAATTACCGGCTACACCCTCGGCACGGTAGATATAGACCCCTCCGGTGCCACCCAAAACTTTACCAGCACCAGCGAACAGGCCTTCTTTGCTAAATACAACTCTACGGGCACCCTTGTTTTCGCACAGGCCATTACAGGCACCGGCTCTTCCTTAGGCCAGAGCATAACTACCGATGCCCAAAACAACATTATAGTGGGCGGAAGCTTTGAAGCCACCGCCAACTTTAACCCCAGCGGCACTGCTTAT
>CAYQRR010000069.1:0-9919 GCA_964419635.1 uncultured Chitinophaga sp.
GGTTAACAATTTAAATAAAAGAAATATTGGTAATACTTCTATAACCCAAACGTAAATAAAAAAATGATATACACTTCTGTACAAAAGTTTTGTAGATGTGGATAAGCCTCGCCATATAAACAGTAATACAAACGCAACACAAATAATTATAGATGCGATAAAAATGAAATCGAAAAAATATTTTTCTGCTGTGTAAAAAATAAACAAGGCGGGAATCAGCACCAATCCTAGTGTTTTACATGTTGTAGTAAAGTAAAAAACATACTCGTTGCATTCATTTGTAAGTTCAAGAATATTGCCGAGCAGCTTCATCGTTACAATCTTTGCAACGTAAAATAATGTGAATAAAAAACTTAAAAAAAGTATAGAAGAAAAGTTTTCGAGCGATGAAATATTGTAGTAGTGAACTAAAATAAAACGCACATACAAGCTCAACACAAATACAAAATTGACATGTAAGATGAGTGATGCAATACTTAACTCACTTACTTGAGTGCGCAGTAATTGCATAGCGGCACTTCGATTAATGATAGACTGCACTAAGTCATTTATTTCATTACCGAAAAATATTTTTGTGTAGGTAATCAGTATCAATAACGCGAGGAGAAGGCTAAACACGATTGAGTTATTCCCATTGCTAAGCATCTGTTGAATATCGCTCCTCGATACTTTTCCCTCCAGGGTATTCAGCGGGGCTTGATAGTCTATCAGGCTTCGGTATTTTATGAACTCTAGTGAATCATTCATCCGGGAGGCTTCCATCATAGAGTCAATTTCCTTAACACGATTCAAGGAATCTTCCACCTGTCCGCTGCACAACAGCGTAAACAGAAGCAGTATGAAAATGTGTGATAGACTATGGAACATAAGTAATAAACCTGCGAAGCAAGGTTAGTTAAGATTTGGCATTAGCAGTAGCAGCGGATTAAAAGTAATTGACATAGCCAATGTGAATCTTTGAATCTTTAATGGCAATCTTATTGTCGAGCTGGCGCCCAATGGCGTAGGTGATTCCAAACAAACCAATCTTCGTTTCAATGGCAGCGCCCACTCCAAAGCCAAACGGAAAATCAAAGGGACCCTTACCGATTCTGCTATCCTCTACCATAGCTGCATTAAAAAAAGCCTGGAAGTACGAATTCTTCGATAGTAAAAAGCGATACTCCAGATTTGCCATTACATAGTAAGGTGTAAAAATGGATTGGTCTTCAAAGCCGCGTAAGGAATTGACCCCACCCAATCTGTATTTCTCATTTTGTAAAACCGACCGGCTGAAAAAATACTTACCGTCAAAGGATGTTTTGATTGTGTGTCGATTGGCCAATTTCCAGTATTTATCAATAGCAAAGCCCAGGCTAAATTGAAGGGTTTTCAATCGTGTGGTGTCGTATAGAAATGCAAACGTACCATTGGTCAGCTCATCGCTGAGTCCTATTATACTGTTGTTCTTCTTAATTTTCTTTATACCAATGGAGCCGGATGCCCTGATAACATATCCGTTTACGGGGTTGAATCGGTAGTTTAATTTCTGAAAGAAGTATTCCAATGAAAAGTGGTTGGTGCTGATATCCAAATTGCCGGGTAATCTTCTGCTGGCTTTAAGTAGTGCTGTATCTACATTCAGCACGATGGTTGTTTTTTGGCGAAGTGATGCCTTGAGATAATTACTGCCCACAAACTGGTATTGCACTCCATAATCACCATCGAGATCTAAGTAGGAAGTATCGCGCTTGTAGAGTTCGAACCGAGCACTAATGCCCAGCGGCAAACCCGCTATATATGGATAGGAGATGCGGATATCTAGTCTTTGTGTTTTGGGTTGAAGCTTTTGCCATTCCAGAAAAATCTCTTCCCCCATACCGAAAGGACTAAACAGATGAATGCGTGCTTCACCGGTGACTAATAATTTTTGGCCGGCACCACCTGGCAGAAAACCGAGCAGAAAGTTGAACTGGCTGGCTCGTTTATCACGCAGGTAAAGATTTATAGCTGCTTTGCTGTTTTGAAATTCAACCGTATGCGGCTGCACTGCTTCCACAAACTGTAGTTCGTTTAGTCGCTGAGTTATTTTCTTAATGTTGGTTTCACTGTAGGGTTTATTTGTCTTGAGCCCAAGGTAATTTTTAAGAAAAACGCGTTTCACCTTTGTTTTACCAATGATGCGTATGGTGTCTATTCGTATAATATCGTTCTTCTGTAAGTACAGGCGAGCGCTATAGGTGTTATTGATTTGCGTAAAGCTATCCAGGCGAACGCTGGCAAAAGGGTAACCGTTGTTTTCGCATTCGCGCAATACCTTCTCTTTTAATTGTTCTGCGCTGCGAATACTAATAGGCTTTTGTTTTGTAACAACATTTTTAATGCCGGCATCGGATAACAGGCCTTCATCCACATCTCCGTTTTCTATAAGAATATATTCCAACGGTTCGCCTATATACATATATATATGTGTGCGAAGGCTATCGCTCGTAACGCTATCGATGGATGCAGCCGGATAGCCGGCACTCTTGATTTTGTTTAATAAATCAGCGGATTCTTTAGCGGCTTGTGCAGCGTCTTTGCAGTTGTTTTTATAAGATAGTTTTTTAGTGAAGAACGACTCCGGCTTATCGGCACAAATCACATGTAGCGAATGGCTGCTCTGGCTGAACGCATGATTCAATAGTAGTAGTAAGCAGGATAGAAAAAAAACAGTCCGCATTTAATGAGGCTAAGATAACGGCAAGTCTTACATTTGATTTTGTAATCCATGATTGATTTTGGCGGGTATATACATTCACATTCCTTTTTGCAAGCAAGCCTGTAACTATTGCAACTTTTATTTCAGCACTTCACCGGGCAATCAAGACCGTTTTGTAAACGCTTTGTTGCAAGAGATGGTGCTGGCCAAAGATTATTTGGCAGCTGAAAAGGTAGAAACCGTTTATTTAGGAGGTGGCACACCTACTCAGCTTCCGGTGAACGATTTGCTCCGGATTGCCCATAAACTGCATTCGGTATTTGGATTAAATTCTTTAAAGGAATTTACCATTGAAGCGAACCCGGATGATTTGACGGCCGACAAAATCAATGATTTAAAAAGCCTGCAATCATTAGGCTTAAATCGACTGTCAATTGGTGTTCAATCGTTTTTTGACGAAGACTTGAGGTATATGAACCGAGCACATAGTGCTGCGGAGGCCTTGGCTGCTGTAAAACGAGCGCAGGATGCCGGTTTCCAAAACATCACTATTGATTTAATTTATGGTACCCCCACACTCAATGACGCGCGCTGGCTTCAGAATTTAGAAACAACCTTCTCACTCGGGGTGCAACACTTATCCAGCTATGCATTGACGGTGGAACCCAAAACAGCATTAGAAAATAAAATCAAGAAAGGTGTGCGGCTGCCTGTGAATGAACAGCAAAGCGCCAGACAGTTTCATCTCTTAATGATTGAAGCGGAAGCGAATGGATTTGAGCAGTATGAGATTTCCAATTTCGCTCGTGATGGCCAATACGCGATACACAACACCAGTTACTGGATGGGTAAAAAATATTTGGGGCTAGGGCCATCGGCACATTCCTATAACCGCGAGTCGCGCAGGTGGAATGTGGCCAACAACATCAACTACATTTCTGCTATTGAAAAGGGGGCGTTTGATTTTGAGGAAGAAAAATTAACCGAACATCAACACATCAATGAGCTGATTATGACCGGGCTAAGAACTAAGTGGGGGGTAAAACTAAGCGCATTTCCACCGGCCCATGCCGATACCCTGCGAACTACTCTTTCGACTATTGATAGCCGTCTCTATTTGCTGAAGAATGACGTGCTTACGCTGACACAGGATGGTAAGTTTTTTGCCGATGCTATAGCTGCACAATTGTTTGTGGAAGAATAATAATCTACTAAAGTTTCAAAGTTTTTAGAAGTTCGCACAAAATAATTCTATGGCTATTGTAAAACCATTCAAGGCAGTGAGACCCAAACCGGACATGGCTGCGCAGGTGGCTTCACTTCCCTATGATGTAATGAACACCGCAGAGGCAAGGGAGATGGCGGCCGGAAATCCGTTCTCCTTTCTGCATGTGAGTCGCGCAGAAATAGATTTTCCGCAAGCTACCGATGAGCATAGCCAGCAGGTATATGATAAGGCCCGCGCTAACTTTTATCACTTGATAAAAGAGGGCGTATTGGCAGAGGACGCTGAGCCCTGCTTTTACCTCTATGCCCAAACAATGAATGGCCGTCAGCAAATTGGTTTGGTGGGTTCTTCATCGGTAGAAGATTACTTCCGAAACGTAATTAAGAAGCATGAGTTTACGCGGCCAGAAAAAGAAGAAGACCGCATTCGACACATGGAAACATTGCAGGCGCATGTGGGTCCCATTTTTTTAACTTACCCGCGCCATCAGGCTATAGATGCTCTTGTAACCGAGGTGGTGAATGCAGAAACCCCTGTCTATGATTTTACAGCCACCGATGGAGTGCGTCATTGTGTATGGGTGATTGCCAGCCAGGCGAAGATTAATACAATTGCTCAAGTCTTTGAATCAGAAATTCCATTCACCTACATAGCCGATGGGCATCATCGCACGGCTTCTGCCGCCAAGGTGGGCCGAAAGATGAAAGAGCAAAACGCCAACCATACAGGGGAAGAGGAATACAATTTTTTCTTGTCGGTTTTGTTTCCGGACGAACAACTGGCTATTATGGATTACAACCGATTAGTAAAAGATTTAAATGGGTATAGTGCAGCTACATTTCTGGAAAAGTTGCAGGAGCATTTTCAAATTTCGACCGATATACTACCCACGTTAAAGCCTGATACACTTCACCATTTTGCCATGTATTTGAACGGGCATTGGTACAAGCTCATTGCTAAAAACGGAATAGTAAAACAAGACCCTATTAGCCTGTTGGATGTAACGATACTTCAAGAAAATGTGTTAGCACCTTTGCTGGGTATTGAAGATCCGCGCACCAATAAACGGATTGATTTTGTGGGAGGAATTCGCGGGTTGGCTGAACTGCAAAGGCGGGTAGACAGTGGGGAGTGCGCGGTGGCTTTTGCTCTTTTTCCGGTGTCGCTGAAGCAGCTCATGGATATTGCCGATAGCGGTCAGGTGATGCCTCCCAAAAGCACCTGGTTTGAACCCAAACTGCGCGATGGTTTGTTCAGTCATTTGTTTTGAAGATAGCCTGACTAATTCCGTTTATGATGGGTGGGCTTTTTTATGCTGAATGATTACTGCAATACTATCTCCTTAGTTTCCTTAACGGTTTACTACACTTCTTTTTAAAACTTGTATCTAAGTTTCATTACCCAAATATGGAATATACACACTACCGATTTTGTTTTAAAAAACCAGCAGAGCACTCGCTGTCAATTCAGCTTAATTATTGATTTGGTAACTGCTGAATGGCTGCCGCTTAAGCGGAGCAGATAGCTACCCGCTGGCAGCGAGCGGCCATCTAACTGCAGATAGTTCAAGCCTTGCTTCACCAAGCCCAGGTGTTGAGATAAAACAAGTGTTCCGTTCATGCTGCTAACGGTCATCTGCAATTCATCAGCCTCCACGCAATGCAAGAGCAATTGAAGTTCGCCCTGAAAGGGATTGGGTTGAATCCCCAAGGCCATGATGTTGTTTTTGTGCGGCAAGATAGATGGAACCACAGTCGGCATTTCAGCCAATGGCGGATAGGAATTTAAAGCCACAGCTGCGCTGCTGCATGTGTTGAGCCAGGTTTCACCATCGTTCACGCAGTAGTGGTTCAGGTCATTCACCGAATAGGCTTTGGATTCAATACTGCTTACATAAATGAAATCCGCTTGTGTGCGCTGCGGAGTTACATCCAACACATAATAGCCATGCTGCACCAGCTCCACATATCTTACATGCGCAGCCAGCGAAGAAATAACCGGAGCAGTAATTAAGGGAGGCAATTCATTGCCAGATGTAATGCTGGGGGCCACAAATTCTACTCCCATCGATTTGCTGCGGTTGGCGGTATCATACCCAGCCAGCGGCAAATCGTTGGCCCAAGCGGTGTGGATGTCGCCTGTAAGCACCACCACATTCTGAATGCTGTCGCCCAACACAAAATCGTAAAACCGTTGCCTTTCGTAAGGGTAACCATCCCACTGGTCTCCATTGACTACAAAGGGGTCGGCTCCTAAAACCCCCGCAGGAATAATGAGAGGCGTCATCATCACCTGTTGCCCGAGTATCTGCCATTGAGCAGTAGAGCCCTGCATGTTGTTTTCCAACCAGCTGAACTGCACAGGGCCCACCATGGTTCGGGTGCTGTCGTTGAGTGTTGCGTTGGTAATGGCAACAGTGGTGCCGGCCTGCCTGTCGCGGTCATATAAGCGAGTGTCTATCATGTACAGGTCAAGCAAATCGCCCCAGGTGAAGCGCCTGAAAATTCTAAACGTATCGGCTGGGTCCGGTGTGCGGATGGGCATCCATTCGTTGTAAGCCTGAACGGCATTTGTTTTTCGGGTGTACCATGGTCCATCATTTATGGTGTGGTTCTTGGCACTGTCGGTGTAGGAGTTGTTGGTGGTTTCGTGGTCATCCCACACGGCAATCCAAGGGTATTGCTGATGAGCAGCCTGCAAGTCGGCATCTAAATGGTATAAAGATTGGCGAAGCCGATAATCCAGCACACTCACCGTTTTTTTATCCGGCTCATGGAATCGGTCTCCTATAGGATTATCATCTGCGGCATCCTCATAAGTATAGTCGCCCAAAAACAAAACAGCATCCACATCATTTCGCTCCGCTAAATGGCGGTGAGCATTGTAATATCCGCTTTGATAATCCTGACAGCTGGCTACCGCAAACCGAAGATTATTAACCGCGCCCACCGGCAAGGTACGTGTGCGGCCCAATACGGATTGAAAGGTGTCGTAGCTAAAGCGATAATAATACCAGGTGTTCGCTTGCAAATTACTTACATCTACTTTTACGGTAAAGTCCTTTGTGCTATCGGTGCTGGCGCTGCCCGACTGAACCACCGTGGCAAGAGTAGTGTCGGTATATATTTGCCAATTGACTGTAACAGGCGACACGGTATTGTCGGTCGAAATGCGGGTCCATATAATAACGTGGTCGCTAAGCGGATCACCGGAAGCCACCCCATGGTAAAACGGATAGAGTTGCGGGTTTAAAACAGAACGCGCACCCAGGTGAGTCATTTGCGAATAGGCGGCACATACACACAGAAAGGACAGGGCGAGTAGAAAAGATTTTTTCATAATGGCATTTGGCTAGAAAGGTATAAAAATCTATACGCCTGCTAATTTTATTTTCGCCACAAAACTTAAAGAATGAAATTCGGAACAAAAGCCATTCATGCAGGACTGGAACCTGACCCCAGCACAGGCGCTATCATGACGCCCATCTTTCAAACCTCCACCTATGTGCAAGAGAGCCCTGGCAAAAACAAAGGCTATGGTTATGCTCGCGGCAAAAACCCCACCCGTGTAGCTCTGGAAAAAAATATCGCTGCCCTGGAAGAGGGGAAGCACGCTATTTGCTTCAGCAGTGGAATGGGTGCCACCGATGCCGTCATAAAAATGTTGCGTCCTGGCGATGAAGTCATTACTGGAGACGATTTATATGGAGGCAGCTACCGTATGTTTACCAAAATATATGAGCCGTATGGCATCAAGTTTCATTTTATAAACATGACCGATGCTTCAAATGTGGCAAAGTATGTAAATGAAAAAACCAAGTTGATATGGCTGGAAACGCCCACCAACCCCACCATGCAAATTGTAGACATTGCCGCTATTTCAGCTTTGGCAAAAAAGCATCAACTGTTGTTGGCGGTAGATAACACTTTTGCTTCGCCTTATCTTCAAAATCCTCTGTTGCTGGGTGCCGATATTGTGATGCATAGTGTTACAAAATATTTGGGCGGACACAGCGATGTGGTGATGGGCGCGCTCATTGTCAATGACGATAAATTACACGAGCAGCTTTATTTTATTTTGAATTCCTGTGGTGCCAATCCCGGTCCGCAAGATTGCTTCTTGGTGTTGCGTGGTATTAAAACCCTGCATCTGCGCATGGAGCGTCATTGCTACAATGGACGAAAGGTTGCCGAGTTTTTAAAAACACATCCACGGGTCGAAAAAATTTACTGGCCCGGTTTTGAAGATCATCCCAATCACAGCATCGCCAAAAAGCAAATGCGCGATTTTGGTGGTATGATTTCTATTGTTTTAAAAGATGCTACGCTCGATGAAACTTTTCGGGTAGCTTCCTCCTTTAAAGTTTTTTCGCTGGCAGAGTCGCTGGGCGGTGTAGAGTCGCTCATCAATCATCCGGTGACTATGACGCACGCCTCCATTCCCAAAGCGGAGCGCGATAGGGTAGGTGTGGTAGATAATTTGCTGCGCTTAAGTGTGGGGGTGGAAGATATTGAAGATCTTCTTGAAGACTTGCAGCAGGCATTGGCATAAAGGCACGTAAACTAAAAAGAAGAGCCCCGAAATTTTTTTCGGGGCTCTTCTTTTATAAAAATGGAATTTCTTAAAGTACTAAGTCTTTCAGTTTTACATCTTGCTTCAGTTTTTTAACCGCAAAAGTTTCCTTGTCGAGTATGTTTCTTACTGCACCATATTGTAAAAAGCGCTGCTTAACAAAGCTCTTCAACTTAGGGTCGGTCAGCTTAGAAAAGTTAGTAGAAATATCAGCTACGTTTTTAATTACCTGGTCACGAATGCTCTTATAGTAGTCTTCCTGCATTTTTTGGTCAGAAGGAGAGGGGTAGCTTTTGCCCGTTACGCTATCTGTAATCAAAGTAACAAATGGTGCATTTTTTTTCAGGTCCTCCATGTTGTCGGCCAGGTCTTTTAAGGGCAACATATATTTCTCGCTGGCCGTGATAGTAGCGCCCATACTTTGGACAGCCGGGTCAGCCGCATTAGCAAAAAGACCTTTTGCTTCGTCTAAACGGAAACCTAGGAGGGCATCGTATGCACGGCACACATCTCCTTTGCTTACATCTCCGGCTTTGTCATACAATTTAGAGGCTAGCAGGTAACTGCCTTTTGCTTGCGTTTGTGCTGCCAGTTTTTCTAATCCTTCGTCATCTTTCTTTTCGGTGAGGGCATCGGCCAACTGCAGAATCAGATTGTCGGCCTCTTCGTTCCTTTGCTCAGCATATAGATAGTCGGCATATTTCTGAATGCCTTCACCTACACCACCTTTTAAGTAAGCCTCAATCGCTTTCTGAAATTCGTTTCGGTTGTAATAAATATCACCGGCTTTCGCAAAGCCTTCTTTCGTTTTCATTCGCGCATAAGATTCCGCAGCTTTCACTTCGTTTTCGCCACCCTTCTCAAAATATTCTTTGGCAATTTGTTCAATCTTTACCTGTGCATCGCCTATTACATAATAGTCCAGTGCTTTGGAGTAGGCTCCTATTCCTCGGCCATAAAATCTATCGCCAATCATGCGAGCTCCTTCTTTGGCCGCATCGCCTTTTGTAAAATAGTCCATTGCTTTTTTCAGGCTCTTCGCTTCGCTTTTTTCGTCCCCATTAAAAGCATCTTCCAAATACGCCTCTCCTATTTTTTTCATCCCTTCTTTTTTCTCCGGTTTATCACAGCGGCTGTAGTTGCTAGAAGCGTTGGTATAATCTTTCTTTTCCAAAAAGGCATCTCCAATCAGCGCATACATTTCGCGTTTTAGTCCGCCTTTGGTCCAGCTCTCAATGGCCTTATTGATTAAATCCTGACGCTTGGCTGCATCGGTTTGTTCCATGGCTTTTTTGAGCGCTTCATTACCCTTATCCACGTCTTTGTTCTGCGCCTGTGCGGTCAGCATACATGCAGCTATCATCAATGCTGCGCTGAATAATTTCTTGAATGACATACTTTGTTTATTTGGTTAAGTAAGGTGTTTCAGTTTTAAAAAT
>CAYQRR010000070.1:0-7431 GCA_964419635.1 uncultured Chitinophaga sp.
TGGAGGCCAAGGACCGTCAGGGGTATCGCTATCTTAAGTCTACGCAGGATTTTGCTACTTACTGAGCCAGTATCTTGCTCACCAGCCCCTGCAGCACATGGCCGGGGCCTACCTCCACAAATTCGGCAGCACCGGCCTGCTTCATGTTTATAACCGTTTGTGTCCAGCGCACCGGAGCGGTGAGCTGCGCCACCAGGTTTTGGCGGATGGTATGGGGTTGGGTTTCGGGCAGAGCCGTCACGTTTTGGTAAATGGGGCAGCAGGCCGCGTGGAAAGGAGTGGCTTCTATGGCTTTGGCCAGTTCTTCGCGAGCAGGCTCCATGAGCGGGGAGTGGAAAGCCCCCCCCACGGGTAGTTTAATGACCCTGCGCACCCCGGCTTCGGTGAGGCGGGCAATGGCTGTGTCGATGCCGCGGAGCGTGCCCGAAATCACCAACTGCCCGGGGGCATTGTAGTTGGCGGCTACTACCACATCATCGGTAATGGAAGCGCAGATGTTTTCCACCTGTGCTTCGGTGTCGTAGCGCAGCACGGCTGCCATGGTAGATGGATGGGCCTCGCAGGCTTTCTGCATGGCTTGTGCGCGGAGGCTCACCAGGCGCAGGGCATCGGCAAACGACAGCACCTGATTAGCCACCAGGGCGCTAAACTCCCCCAGCGAATGCCCCGCCACCATATCGGGTTGCGGTTGGTGGAGCAGCAGATAGGAAATAACGGAGTGCAGAAACACAGCGGGCTGGGTGACTCGCGTTTGTTTTAAGTCTTCCTCTGTGCCATAAAACATCACTTCGGAAATGGCAAAACCCAATACCTCATCGGCCTGCTTAAAGAGAGAGCGGGCCTGTTCGCTTTGCTCGTACAGTTCGCGACCCATGCCGCTGAATTGTGAACCTTGTCCGGGGAAAATGTAGGCCTTCATAGGGTCAGTTTTTTAAGCAGGAGAGGGGTAATGCACTAAGATAGTTTGGCCGATATAAGGTTGATAAACTCGTTGCGCGTGGCCGGGTTCTGAAACTCACCGGTAAAGGCGGAGGTAGTAGTGACTGAATTCTGTTTGCTTACTCCGCGCATCATCATGCAGAGGTGTTTGGCTTCCACCACTACGGCTACCCCCAGTGGCTCCAGGGCCTCCTGCACGCAGTCGCGGATTTGTATGGTAAGGCGTTCCTGTACCTGAAACCTGCGGGCAAATACATCCACCACCCGCGCCAGCTTGCTGAGGCCCACAATTTTTCCGTTGGGGATGTAGGCAATGTGCGCACGGCCAAAGAAGGGGAGGAGGTGATGCTCGCACAGCGAAAAGAGCTCAATGTCTTTCACCAGTACCATTTGGTTATGCTCTTCGTGAAACACCGCACTCTTCATTATTTCCAGCGCATCCATTTGGTAGCCCTGCGCCAAAAAGTGCATGGCCTTAGCGGCCCGCTCGGGTGTTTTGGCCAGCCCTTCGCGGGTTACATCTTCGCCCAGCGCGGTGAGCAGTTGGCGGTAATGCTCCGTGGCCAACTGCAAAGAGGCTTCATTATACTTTTCAAATTTTTGGTAGGGCATAGTATCTGTTTTTGAGTGACGGTGAGCAGGCGGGCGCGTGGGAAAGGAGCCGCTTGCTTCCGTGCAAGGTTTATTCTCCGAAATACTCTACGTATATATTTTCTGTCTCCACCAGCTTGACACAGTGCAGCGTGCAAGCGGTAATGTGCGGTGCCAGCCATTTCCAAATCTGCATAGCCACGTTTTCGGTGGAGGGCATTACCCCCTGCAGTTCCGGCACATCTACATTAAAGTTTTTGTGGTCGAGCCGCTCAGTTACCTCGCGCTTGATGATGCGGCTCAGTTCATGCGCATTCATAATAAAGCCTGTGCCCGCCTCCGGCATCCCTTTCACCGTCACATACAAATCAAAGTTATGGCCATGCCAGTTCTTGTTGGCGCATTTGCCAAACACACGAACGTTGTCTTCTTCGCTCCAACTGTTGTTATACAAGCGGTGTGCTCCGTTGAAATGTTCTCGTCTGGTGAGATAAACCATAGAATAGCAGGAGGGTTAATACTTTTCTAAAATCATGGCATGTCCATGCGCACCGGCAGCGCAGGCTGCCAGCAGGGCATATTTGCCGTTTTCTTTATGCAGTCGGTTGGCGGCTGTGGTGACCAGCCGGGCCCCGGTAGCCCCGAAGGGATGGCCCAGCGATAAACTGCCACCCCAGAGGTTAAACTTATCCATGGGCACTACCCCTACTGCTTTATCGCGGCCCAGCTTCTGCTTCGCAAAGTCATCGCTGGCGAGGCATTTCAGGTTGGCGAGTATTTGCCCTGCAAAGGCTTCGTGAAATTCAAATACATCAAAATCGGAGAGCTGCATATTGTTTTTCTGCAGCAACTTGCTCACGGCATAAGTAGGGCCCAGGAGGAGTTCTTCGTTCAGGTCGCAGCCGCTGAACGCGTAGCTGTGCAGATACGCTTTGGGTTGCAATCCCAATTGCCTGGCTTTGTCTTCGGTCATCAGCAATACGGCAGCAGCACCATCGGTCAAAAACGAAGCATTGGCAGCCGTAATGGTGCCCCCTTCTTTTACAAATGCCGGTTTCAGTTTGCCCACCTTTTCCATGGTCGTATCGCCCCGGAATCCGTTATCTTTCTTAATGGCTTTAAAAGCAGGAGCCGCTTCCACGGGTGCTATCTCGCGAGCCAGCAAACCCTCTGCATCGGCCCTGGCTGCCAATTGATGCGAGCGCACGGCAAATTCATCCTGCTCTTTTCGGCCCACGGCATAGCGCGCGGCCAGTATATCGCAATCGAGGCCCATGGTTTTGCCGGTCAAAAACTCCGCTACGGCAGGGGCTTCGGGTTTAAAGTCGGAGGGGCGCAGGCCCAGTACAAACTTCAGCGTGTCGCCCAGGCCTTTTAACTTCTGCGCTTTGAAAAGCTTTTTGCGCATTACTTTATTGAACAGGATGGGCGCATCGCTCACGCAATCGGTTCCACCGGCAATAGCCACTTCGGCATCGCCATTCTGCAACAAATGCATGGCAGTTACGATGGCCTGATTGGCCGATATGCAAGCCATGGTTACGGTGTGGCAAGGGGCTGTGTTTGGTATGCCGGCTGTGATCGCTGCTTCGCGCGCTACGTTGCCTGTTTTTACATTACTGATGGTAGTGCCCATAACCACATAGCCCACTTCTTTGGGGTCTATGCCTGTTTTGTTCAGCAGTCCTTTGATGGCAAACTGCCCCAGTTGGTAGCTCATTAAATCCATGTAATCGGTTCCGGAACGGAGAAACGGGGTGCGTGCACCGTCAATAACCACTATTCTTTTGCTCATACTGTTTGTTTTAGCGGTGGCGAAAGTAGCTTAAACCGCGAAGTGTGAAAGGGTAAATGCTGGTTCCTGTTTTGTTAGCGGATCAGCGTAATGTTGCCTTTCTTTTCGTACTGCTTGCCGTAGACATCCTTTGCGGTCAGGTAATAGGCAAAAGTGCCCACATTCTGCAGTTTGCCTTTGTAGGAGCCATCCCATCCCTTGCTATTGGTATAACTGGTTTCCAAATCGCTGAGATTGCTGCCGGTATACACCAGTTCGCCCCAGCGGTTATAGATTCTGATTTCGTAATCGGTTATCAGGCTGGCATCGGCAAAGATGGTGAAGTAATCGTTTTGTCCATCGGCATTGGGGGTAAATGCCTGCGGTATTTCAATAAAGGCATCGCAGTTTTTTACGTCAATGAACACCGTATCGCTGCCCCGGCAACCGATGCTGTCGGTGGCAGTAAGCGTAAACTCCACGCCCTGGCTGTGGTTAAATAGAGGGCTCAGGGTGGTAACGTTGTCTAAACCGGTGGCAGGCGACCAGAGAATATTGCTTTGGGTGGAAGTACCCTGCAACGGATACGTTTCCCCATCACAAATCAAAGTGTCGGTGCCGGCATTCACTACGGGCAGGGCGTTCACCTGCACATAAACAGAATCCATGTTTCGGCACCCGCTGGTGTCGTATACTAATATGGAATACATGCCGCTGCCGGTGGGGGCAAAGTTCAGTATGCTGGTGGTGTCACCGGTATTCCAGAGGTATTTTAAACCGGCTTTGGTGCTGTAGTAAACCTTACAGTTCAGCACCCGCGGACCGGTGAAAGCCCCAAAAGGATAGTTGTTGATAGTGCCTTGTATAAAATCAATCACCCCGTCTGATTTATACACCGTTCCCTGCTGCAAGCCAATGCCCGGATTGTAGGCCATGTTCAAAGCAGGGGTGTTGGCGGTGGTAATGTAAAAAGCAAAGGTGTCGCCTTTGCTGATAGGCGTGTTAATCTCAATCGGTATCACGGTCATTTGGCCCAGCGGTGCCGGTGTAAAGTTGAAGTAAGCCCCAATCTGATTCCAGCTGAATTGCTGCTGCTCAAACGTGCGGTAGCTGCCTGCTTTGCCATAAATCTCTGCCTGTATAGGTTGAGTGGTCAAATACTTTACCGCAAAGGAATCAATGATAACATCCTCCTGCGCCACGATGTTAAACATGGCTCCCTGCCGGCCCTGGGTAGCGGTATCCTGGGTTACAAATACCTTATCCAGGTCGCTGCTCTTGCCAATCAGGTTGACGCTTTCACCGGAGCACACTTTTAAATCGGGGCCTGCATTTACACTATAGAGCGTTACCACATCAATAGTAAACGTGCCGCTGTCGGCTCCGCAATTGTTCAACGAGAAATTGGAAATGGTGTAGCTGCCCACCGAATCAAAAATCATCACCACCTGACTGTTGGCTTCGTCCAGTATACGCACCCCTGCAGGTGCATCCCAGTTGTAATAAGTTTCTTTCAGGTAATCAACAAAGAAGTTGACGGTGTCGCCCACACACACTTGTGCCGGTCCGGTAATGTCTACCGATGGCAGGGTGATAATAGTGTACACATACGGGTCGCTGAAAGGACCATAACAGCCAAAGTTAGATTCGCGCACATAAAAGATATAGTCGCCCGGAGTAGCCCCGGTCAGGTCGCCATAAAAGAGCTGCGGTGGCTGTGTTTCAAACTCATTTCCGTTGTTGTAAATCTGTGACGACCAGAAATATTTCGACTGCATATTATAAGGCACTACCTGCAAACCGAAAATGCCTGCATTGCAGAACACCGTATCGGGCTGCAGCCCCACGATGGTAGGTGGGTTTTGGTCGGGCGCGCCAATGGTAATGCGGATAACGCTGCCGGTTTGATTCCACGGTTGGCTGGAACAGTTGCTCACCATCCGCATGTAATACGTTCCCGCAGGCACCGGTAACTGTGCCGCCACTGCCGGCAAACACAAAGGGAAGTTGCCTCCCAGGCTATCGCTGTATACTCCCAGTCCGCCACTGTTCACCAGATTAAAGGTCATCATATCGCGCAGCTCAATGGTCCAGTCGTTGCAGGTGTCGTAGTTGGCCTGGTTGTTCCAGTAATTAGGGTCAATGTTTAATGTGGTGCAGGAGGGGAACGGAATACTATCGGGCACGCAGAGTTGAATATCAGTGTGGTTGTTGGTGAGCTCATCGCAGCGCACCAGACAAAAAGGGCCAATCACCGTGCCCACCACAGCCGGTGAGGTAGACCTTACGCGGATATAATAACCACAACCCGGAGGGGCATTCTGCGGTATCAGGCCCGATACATTGCCCGGAGGAAAGCCCGGGAACTCTTTGTTGGTAGGATTGCTACCCAGAAAGAATGGAGTGGCAAAACTGCCGGTGGTGTCGCTCAGTTCGGCAATATACGTATTGCCGATGTTGAAGAATCCAAACGAATTAAACTTTACATCAATCACGCTGAGGATGCAAGTGGTGTCCACATCATTCATTACAGGCGCATTCAGGGTAATGATGCTCTCCGGACAATCAATCACCGTAAAGCAGGGGCTGGCACCGCCTACAATGTTGGGAACGGTATTGCGCACCAGGCGCACCTTAAAGCAGTTGCCCAGGCTATCGGGGGCATACATAAAAAACGCACCGCTGGTTTGGTTGGCCGGTATGGTAATAAACTGGTTGGTATTGGCATTGGGACCAAACACTCCGTTTTTGCTGCTGAGTTCAATATAGTATTGACCATCGCACAGCGGGGCGCTCAACTGATAGCTGAATACAATCGGGTCGCCCTGGCACACAGTATCGTCACTGGCCGCCACAATATTGACCTGTACCGGATTATTGGTATTGTCGTAAGTGCCCACCGCTATAATATCATCCACCCCAAACGATACATTGGCAGCACCGCCCGGTGATGGGTTCACCCATCTGAACCCCAACTGTAGATTTTGTGCATTCTCAAAGGCAGGGTCCTGTATCACTTCATATTTCCATTTCGACTGGTTGTTGTATTTCGCCTGTCCGGTTTTGGTCCAGGGGCCTCCGTCTATCCGGTAATAGACTTCGCCATAAGCATCGGTATTTCCCTCGCTTATCCAGAAGAAGGTAAACAATACATCGGTCATGCCCAGGGTGCAAAAGGGGCTTTTGATGAAAGTGAAACGGTCGCTGGCATTGGCGGTGTTCCAGTTGGCATTGGCTACCCCTCCGGCTGCCCCGCTATCGTGTATATGCAGATAACGCGAAAAAGGAGCATTGTTGATTTGACCACTCACGATGCTGTCTTGCGGTGGTGTGTTCGGATATAAAGATTGCCCGTCATAAAGGCTGTTGATAATCCATTCGTTGGTGCCGGTGTTGGTGCCCACTCCTCCGCTGTCGTATTCAAAAATATTGGAACCGGTTTCAAAAGTTTCGGTGAGCAACAGAATCTGCTGCTGCGCCTCGGCACATATGAAAAACAGAAAAGATAAAGACAGGGTAAGTATTTTCTTCATGCAGGGCAGATGTAATTAATAGAATAGAGGTTGCGACCTTACTCCCCAAATGTAGCACGTACCACCATAATTTATAATCAAAATTTGCAGCGGCTAAATAGCATGCAGGGTTGTAATGCTCAAAAATTCTTACAGTTTTACACATGAAGAAAAGATTACGGTTACATGAATAAATATTGCTTGAAGTATTTGCCGGTGTTTTTGCTGCCCTTATTGGTGTGGCTGTCGGCTTGTAAAAAAGAACCCGGCACCGGTGGCCTGGCCACCATCCGGGGAAGGGTATATGCCTATGATGTCAATGACTTTGGCAACCGGTTGGACAGTGGCTACTATGGCGGGGTGCGGGTGTATATTTCGTATGGCGACCATGCCGGAGTAGATGATGATGTGCGCACCGATTTTGAAGGAAAATATGAATTTAAATGGCTGCAGCCCGGCAGCTATAAAGTATGGGTGCTCCATCGAATCCAAGATCATAAGTTATTTGTGCCAAACGTCGGGCTGCCTCCTCAAATGACACATTAAAGCCATGAATGAAGACCATTAGTTCCTTCCGCCCAGATAGTTTTATAAGACGATTCTTCAACTTAGGAT